>JBEBGK010000472.1:0-3911 GCA_040081515.1 Chthoniobacteraceae bacterium | reverse complement strand
GCCCGGAACAGGCGGGACGCACTGTTCCACTCCTGCGCCGCCTCACTCTCCATGAAAGCTCTCTCCCTCCTCCTCACTCTCGTTTGCGCCTCGCTCGCCGCGGCGCAGCCCACGGTTTTCACCAATGGTAAAATCGTCACGGTGGACGATGCCTTCACCATCACCGATGCGATGGCGGTGGATGGCGGGCGCATCGTCGCGCTGGGCGAAAAGGCGAAGGCGATCGCCGGGGATCGCGTCGATCTCGGCGGGCGCATGGTGCTGCCGGGACTCATGGACTCGCACGCGCACCCGGTCGGGGCGGCCACGTTCGAGTTCGATCACGAAGTGCCGGACATCCAGGACATCCCGCAGCTTCTCGATTACATCGCGGGCCGCGCGAAGATGCTCCCGGAGGGCGCGCTCATCGGGGTGCGGCAGGTCTTCATCACCCGGCTGAAGGAGCAGCGCTACCCCACCCGCGAGGAACTCGATCGCGTGGCGCCGAAGCACCCCGTGCATTTCAGCACCGGGCCGGACTCGATGCTCAACTCGCTCGCGCTGCAACTCGCGGGCATCGATCGCAATTTCAAGGTGCCCGAGGGCTCCACGGGCGTCGTCGTCTTCGACGGGAAAGGCGAGCCGACCGGGCTGATGCATGCGTTCAGCCCGAAGATCAACGCGAAGTCCCCGAACCGGACCCCCGATGCCGCGCAGACGCTCGAGCTCGTGAAGAAGCTCTTCGCGGACTACAACAGCGTCGGCCTCACCACCATCGCCGACCGCGGCGCGAGCAGCGGGAACATCGCCATTTACCAGAAGCTGCGCGACGCCGGCACGCTCACCGTCCGTCTCCGGCTTTCGCATACCTTTTCCACAAGCAAGCTGTGGCGCACGACGGAGCTTGCGATCGAGGACATCATCAAGCACCCGCTCCGCAAGCCCGACCCGATGCTGCAAATCGTCGGCACGAAAGTCTGGCTCGATGGCGGCATGCTCACCGGCAGCGCGCTGATGCAGGAGCCGTGGGGAGTGAGCGGCATCTACGGCATCACCGATCCGGAGTATCGCGGAGTGCAGATGATTGAGCGCGACAACCTCGTGCGGATGGTCCGCAAGGTCGCCGGCGCGGGGATGCAATTCACCGCGCACAGCGTCGGCGACGGTGCGGTGAAACTCCTGCTCGACGTGTACGACGAGGTGAACCGGGACACGCCCATCCGCGACACACGGCCCTGCATCACGCACTGCAACTTCATGACGCCGGACAGCATCGCGAAAGCCGCGCAGCTCGGCGCTTTCATCGACATGCAGCCGATCTGGTTCCACCTCGACGGAGCCACGCTGCTGAAGCAGTTCGGCAACGAGCGCATGAGCCGGTTCCAGCCGCTGCGCGCGTTGTTCGATGCGAAGGTCGCCGTCGGTGGCGGCAGCGATCACATGCAGAAGATCGGCAGCCTCCGCTCGATCAACGCCTATAATCCCTGGCTCGGCATGTGGATCGCCGTGGCCCGGAAATGCCGTTTCCTCGATCAGCCGCTGCACCCGGAAGGCGGCATCACGCGCGAGGAGGCGATCCGGCTTTACACGATCCAGAATGCAAAGGTGCTCTTCCTCGAAAAGGAGACCGGGTCTCTCGAAGCCGGCAAGCGTGCCGACTTCATCATCCTCGACCGCGACGTGCTCACGTGCCCGATCGATGAACTCAAGGACACGCAGGTGCGCGAGACATGGCTCGATGGGAAAAGGGTGTGGCAGGCGGCCCGATGAGCCACGGGCCTACGCGTCCAGCAGGGCGCGAATGCCCTGCGTGAGGATCGCGTCCACCTCGTCGGAACAGTTCGCCACGCCGACCTCGTAGCCGCCGTTCGGATATTCCTCCTTCACCGGGATGTACCACGGGCCGCCATCGCCGTACGCCGCGGTGGCGACGAATCGCCCGGGAGCGAGACTCTGCGCACGGAGCTGGTACTCGACGAAGCATTCCGCAGGCAGGTGCAGCAGCGCGATGCCATCCACGTGCAACGCACTGAGTACAATCGGCGTGTGGTTTTCCAAGCGCTGCACCCAGCCCAGCACCATCGCGGGACGGATGCGATTCGCGGGGACGTTCTTCGCGTTCGCCACCATCTCGCGCAGCTTCGCGGCGACGAACACGGGATTTGTCGGCGGAAGGATTTCGTGGGTTCTCCATGAAATCCCGGCGATCGGCACGGGCTTCAGCGATTTCTCCGATGCGATCATGCCGTCGTGGATACGTCCGGTGAGACGGACACGCGCCCCGGGCGAGCCGTCGTTGTATTTTCCCGCGGCGACATTCCCCGCGCACCCGGTGAAGTAGATGTGCGCGCAGTCCGGCTCCTCCTTCTGCCGCTGCTTGCGCGCGAGTCCCACGAAATCACTGCTCACGTGACCCTGCCCGTAATGGCTCATCGGATGCGTCGCGTAATAGTGGCACGCGGCGACCTTCTCCGTGCCGTCGTAAAACGCGACCGTCCTCAGCACCGGATCGATCAAGCCCTCCGGCAGCGCGATCAACTCCGCGTCCCGGCAACCGCTGCCGCGCATCTTGAGCACTTTGCCGGTTGCGTCGCGCAGCACCCGCCGGTTGCCCGCGACCTCGATCACCATTCCTTCGCCGTGCGCGATGTGGGTGAGGGGACGCCCGCGGGAAAGTGCAGCCTTCACGGCCTCGCGCGCCCGGTCGAGGCAGGCGTGGAAAAACTCCATCTCCACCACGCGCAGCCCCGCCTGCTGTTCCGCGATCAGCTTCTCCGCATGCAGGCAGACGAACGGCGCATCGTGCTGGTGGACGCACTGCACCGCGACGCGCTCCGGCGTGGTGCCCGCGGCCTCCGCAATCGTGGTGCGCCATGCGACGTGCGCGTCATTCAGGATGCCCGTCCAGTCCACCGCGCAGATCACGATTGGCTTCCCCGCGCCGAGGATCACAAAGCCGATCGCCTCCAGCGCATCCGCCACGTCCGCCACCGGCTTGATCCATCCGCCGCAGAGTGGATGCCCCGCCGGCGGCGTCACATCGAAGCGGAACGGCGCGATGCGGAGCTTCGGCGGGTCCGCCGCGCCCGCAAGTGTGGCAGCGCCGGCGGCGAGCGACGACTGGACGAAATGGCGGCGGGTGAGCCTGCCGCTCATTTCAGCTCCTCGATGAACGTCAGCAAGTCCGCCATCGCCTGCATGTCCATCCCGGCCTCCAGTCCCTCGGGCATGAGGCTGAGGCCGGAGGAACTGCTTCCCTTGATCTGATTGCGCGGAATCGTCTGCTCCGTGCCGCCGATCATTTTCAACGTCATGCCGCTCGCGTCGTCCTTCGTGATGAAGCCCATGAGCGATTGCCCGTCCTTCATGTTCACGGTGTAGGCCATGAATTGCGGGGCGACTTCCTTGTTGGGATCGATGATCGCGGTGAAGATCCCGTCGCGGCCCTTGGTTTTCACGGTGATCAAATCCGGGCCGAGCAGGATACCCTGGTCGCCGACGCGGTGGCAGGAGATGCAACGCTGCGCGTAAATTTCCCGCCCGCGCGCGGCGTCGCCCTTCGTGGTGAGCGCCGGCTTCAGCCTTGCGATCACTTCCTCGCGCGACGGCGGCTTGAGTTCCGCGAGCACCTTGTCAGCGAGGGCTGCGACCGATGCGTCCTGGTGTTTGAAAAGCGATTGCACATCCGAAGCGCTGAGTTCGTTCGCGGTGATGCGCTTCGTCTCGATTGCGCGCAGCACCGCGGTGGCGCGCTCGGGTCGCGCGAGCATCACGGCGGTTGCCGCGGAGCGTGCCGTCCTCGACAAATCCGGCCAGTGCGCAACGAGCGAATCAGTGACGTTGCCGCCGCTGAACTGCCCAAGCGCCGCGACGGCGGCGGACTGCACGGCCTCGGGCTGCGATTTTTCCAAGCACGCAAGCAGAACAGGCAC
>JBEBGK010000018.1:0-14319 GCA_040081515.1 Chthoniobacteraceae bacterium | reverse complement strand
GCTCTGGAAATGGCTTGCCGACGGCGCGTATTTCTACGTCTGCGGCGACAAGGAACGCATGGCGCGCGACGTCCACGAGGAACTCATCGCCATCGTCCGCACCCACGGCGGCAAATCCCCGGAGGACGCCCGCGTCTTCGTCGAGGAAGTGCTGATGAAATCCGAAAAGCGCTACCGCCGCGACGTGTATTGATCGGATGGGGTTAGCAGTCTGTTGAAATACCCGGCCTCTCGGATTTCGGGAATTTTTGACCACGGATAACACGGATGGCACGGATGTGTTTCCCTCTGAAATCTTGCGCTTCACGACGATCCATCCGTGTTATCCGGCTTTCCGGTCTGTAGGTGGCTGCATTACGCAGACTGGCGGATTCCAACTTCCGGGCTGCTTCCAGGCTCAGCGACCCGAGGTCGGCAAAGTAGCGATTGGGCCAACGGTGATGGTCGCGACCTCGCTTTCCCGCCCTCTTGCGCAGGACGTCCATCTCGCGCAGCGATTCCACGCAGGCGGGCCTGTTTGGGCGGCGCGGCGCGGATTGCGGCACTCGCGCCACACCGGCTGTATTCGGGCGTATGTTCTCGTGCTTCGACGAGCACACCGCCCACGTTTCAACGTCGGACCGGATCGTTCCCGCGAAGCACCTCGACCCGGAGATGCGGGGCGACGCCGGCGTTGCGGGCGCGCTCTGCGGCGTCGGTGAGATCCTCCCAGCCGGATGAATTCGCGACTGGCTTGCGCGGCTCGGGCGGCGGGCTGAGCACGAATCGGAACAGGCGAACGCCTGTGTTGATGAGAAAGAGCGACAGCGGCACGAGGATGACGACGAGCAGCATCGCCTTGCCGCCGCCGGCCACGACCATCCAGATGGCGAGCGCGAGTCCGGCGGCACCTGCGACTGCGAGCAGCGCATAGAACACGGCCAGCACGGCGCGCAATGCACCGCCTGCGCGCCCCCATTTTCTGCTCACCTTGGCGAGGATGGTGAGCGCGGAGAGCAGGAATATCGCGAGGGGCAGTGACTTGATGATGGGGCTGTGGGGCATCTGGACGCGGTGGGATGCAAGTCCCGCACCAGCGCAGGCGCGGGGTTTGAGAACTCGTGCTCGGCTGCTGCGAACTCAGCCTGAAGCAGAACAAATCACCGCATCATGATGCGTCAATTTGTTCTTTGAAACCCCTCTGAACCATGCTCTTATTGCCGCTGTCATGCATCCACTCGAAGCTCTCCTCCGCAAGCGTATCGCCATCATCGATGGTGCGATGGGCACCACCATCCGCACTTACGGGATGAAGGAAGCGGACATCCGCGGGACTCGCTTTGCCGATTCGAAGAAGGACTTGCTGAACAATGGCGACATCTTCTCGATCACGCAGGGGGCGATGATTGGCGACATCCACCGCCGCTTTCTGGAGGCGGGCGCGGACATCATCGAGACGAATACTTTCTCGGCCACGAGCATCGGGCAGAGCGAATTTTTCGTGGACGATCCGCGCGAGCACGGCGGGCGTAAGGACCCGGAGTTCTACCAGAAGATCATCGAGGACAAATTCCTCAACGACCTTGCCTGGGAGATCAACGAGACCTCCGCCCGGCAGTGTCGCGAATGGGCGGATCGCGTGGGGAGCAAGGACGGGAAGCAGCGTTTCGTGGCGGGTGCGATCGGGCCGCTCACAGTGTCGCTTTCCAATTCGCCGGATGCGGATGATGCGGGCTTCCGTGTCTGCACGTTCGACCAGGTGAAGACTGCCTACAAAGTGCAGGTCCGCGCGCTCATCGCGGGCGGCTCTGACTTTCTGCTTATCGAGACGATCTTCGATTCGCTGAATGCGAAGGCTGCAACGGTGGCGGTTCAGGAAGTGTTCGAGGAGGACAAGGTGATCCTGCCGGTGTCGTTTTCCGCGGCGGTCGGGCGCGGCGGTGAGACGATGATTTCCGCGCAGACGGTCGAGGCGTTCTGGAATGCGGCGGCGCATGTGAAGCCGCTGTCCATCGGGCTGAACTGCTCGCTCGGGCCGGACCTCATGAGGCCATTTCTCGAAGAACTAGCCGGGAAGGCGGGCACCGCGATTTCGTGCTACCCGAATGCGGGGCTGCCGAATCCGCTTTCGCCGACGGGCTTTGATCTGAAGCCCGAGGACATGGGGCGCTACCTCGGCGAATTCGCCGACAGCGGGCTCGTGAACATCGCGGGCGGCTGCTGCGGCAATACACCCGAGCACATCGCCGCGATCGCGAAGGCGCTCGAAAGCAGGCATCCGCGCGACCTTGCTCCGAAGGAAGCAGGCACGGAGCGGCTCGGCGGAATTTCATCGCCCGCTGAGACGAAGCCGTTGCGCCTCTCCGGCTCGCAGCCGTTCACGCAGCAGATCGGGCAGTTCATCATGATCGGCGAACGCACGAATGTCGCCGGGTCGCCGAAATTTGCGAAGCTGATCAAGGCGGGCAATTACGAGGAGGCGGTCGCCGTCGCGCGGCAGCAGGTGGAGAATGGCGCCAACATCATCGACATCTGCATGGACGAGGGGATGATCGACGGCGTCGCGGCGATGTCGCGCTTCCTACAACTCCTGGGCAGCGAGCCGGACGTGGCGAAAGTGCCATTCATGGTGGACTCGTCCAAGTGGGAGGTCATCGAGGCCGGGCTGAAATTCCTACAAGGAAAAGGCATCGTGAACTCGATTTCGCTCAAGGGCGGCGAGGCCGAATTCAAGCGGCAGGCGCGGCACATTTTGAAATACGGCGCGGCGGTCGTGGTGATGGCCTTCGACGAGCAGGGACAGGCGGCGACTTACGCGGAGAAAATCCGCATCTGCGAGCGCGCGTATCGCCTGCTGGTCGATGAGATCGGCTTCCCGCCGGAGGACATCATTTTCGATCCGAACATCCTTACCGTCGGCACCGGGATAGAAGAGCACAACAACTACGCGGTGGACTTCATCGAGGCCACGCGCTGGATCAAAGCGAACCTGCCGCACGCGAAGATCAGCGGCGGTGTGTCGAACGTGTCGTTCGGATTCCGCGGGAACAACCCGGTGCGCGAGGCGATGCACAGCGCGTTCCTTTACCACGCCATCAAGGCTGGGATGGACATGGGCATCGTGAATGCCGGCATGCTCGAAGTGTATGAGGAGATCGAGCCCGAGCTGAAGGAGCTCGTCGAGGACGTGCTGCTGAACCGCCGCCCCGACGCGACCGAGCGGCTCGTGACGCACGGCGAGAAGCTGAAAGCCGTGAGCACCGGCACCGCCGCCGCCGACAAGAAGGTCGAGGAGGAATGGCGCAAAGGCACCGTCGAGGAACGCCTCTCGCACGCACTCGTGCGCGGGATCGATCTCTACATTGATGCCGACACCGAGGAGGCGCTGAAAAAATACGGCAAGCCGCTCACCGTCATCGAAGGCCCGCTCATGGATGGCATGAGCATCGTCGGCGATCTGTTCGGCTCGGGAAAAATGTTCCTTCCGCAGGTCGTGAAATCCGCGCGCGTGATGAAGAAGTCCGTCGCGTGGCTGGAGCCGCACATGCAAGCGGAAAAGCTCGCGATGGCCGCGCGCGGCGAAGCCGTGAAGGCGCAGGGCAAGGTGCTGCTCGCGACCGTGAAGGGCGACGTGCACGACATCGGCAAGAACATCGTCGGCGTCGTGCTCGCGTGTAACAACTATGAGGTCACCGACATGGGCGTGATGGTCGCGTGCGACAAGATTCTGACGAAAGCCACCGAGATCGGCGCGGATATCATCGGTCTGAGCGGACTCATTACACCCTCGCTCGACGAGATGACGCACGTCGCGAAGGAAATGAAGCGCCTCGGCATGAAGCAGCCGCTGCTCATCGGCGGCGCGACGACTTCGCGCGCGCACACGGCGGTGAAAATTTCGCCGCACTTCGACGGGACGGTCGTGCACGTGCTCGACGCTTCGCGCGCCGTGCCGGTCGTCAGCTCCCTGCTGAGCACCGATGGCCGCGCGGACTTCATCGCTAAGAACGCCATCGATCAGGAAGCACTCCGCCAGCACCACGCCGGCAACGCAGCGGCGCTCGTGAGCATCGAGGAGGCGCGCCTGAAGGCGCCGAAGCTCGACTTCAGCGACCTGCCGCAGCCGGAATCCACCGAGGTGCGCGTGCTGGAAAACTTCCCGCTCGCCGAGCTGCGTCCGTTCATCGACTGGACCCCATTTTTCCACACATGGGAACTGCGCGGCGTATATCCCAAGATCCTCGACCACGAAAAATACGGCGAGCAGGCGCGCAAGATTTTCGCCGACGCGAATGTGATGCTCGACCGCTTCATCGCCGAGAAGACGCTCACCGCTCGCGGCATTTACGGCTTTTTCCCTGCGAACCGCACCGGCGATGACCTCATCGTCTGGACCGACGAGACGCGCACCACCGAGCGCACGCGTCTGCACCACCTCCGCCAGCAAGTCGCGAAAGACAACGCCGACCCATACCGCTGCATTGCGGACTTTGTCGCTCCTGTAGCCGCTGACGTGAGGAAGCGGGCTGATCTTTCGGCGGGCGATCAACCAACGAAGGAGAGTGCCCGCCTCCTTACGTCGTCGGCTACGGATTACGTCGCCGCCTTCGCCGTCACCACCGGCATAGGGCTCGACGAACTCGTGAAGAAATTCAAAGCCGAGCACGACGACTACAACGCCATCATGGCCGAAGCCGTCGCCGACCGTCTCGCGGAGGCATTCGCCGAATGCCTGCACAAGCGCGTCCGCAACGAGTGGGGCTACGGCAAGACCGAGGCGCTCAGCAACGCCGACCTCATCAACGAGAAGTATCGCGGCATTCGCCCCGCGCCCGGCTACCCGGCGTGCCCCGATCACACGGAGAAACGCACGCTCTGGCAGTTGCTCGACGTGGAAGCAAAGACCGGCATCAAGCTCACCGAGAACTGCGCCATGTGGCCCGGCAGCAGCGTGAGCGGCTTCTACTTCGCGCATCCCGAGTCGCGCTACTTTGCTGTAGGCAAACTCGGCGCGGATCAGTTGAAAGACTACGCGAAGCGCAAAGGCATGACGCTCGCCGAGGCGGAGCGCTGGCTCGGGCCGTGGCTGAATTACACGCCGGGGAACTGAGCCTGCACGGGTGGTTTGGCCTACGGCGTGATGAACGTCCGCAGGCGCATGAAGCGGGGACCGCCGCTGATCGTTTGCGTGTCGCCGACGTGGACCGTCCGGCGTCCGGCAAACGGCGCACCCAGCACAATGCGCGCGGTGCCGCCGGGATTCCATGCCCACGCGCCGGTGCCGCTCTTTGTGGCGAGGGGAGTCCACGAACCGGAGGTGAGATCGCCGGTGACCTCCACGACGTATGTGAGATCGCCAGGCGCCGGTTCGGGGACATCGAGCCGCAGGGCAAGGCGACCGGCGAGGAGCGGGTCGATCGAGTTCGTCACGGGGTCGGGCAGCGCGTCGGTGCCATCTGCCGCGGCGCCGATCTTCGGTTCACGCTGGAGGGCGTACTCGAGAAGCGTTTGCAGTCCGTCGAAATCGAAATCGTCGCCGGGCTGAGAACCCGCGTTGTGCTCGGGGAATTTCGCATCGCGCCACTGCACGAATCCGAACGAGCCCGCCTGAAACGCGTTCGACTGCCAGATGCTGTGGTTGTCACCGACGGTGATGAAGCTGTTGTTGAAAAAGACAGCGCCGTTCCGGTCGTCCTGGGCAGCAGTGGGCAGGGCGCTCCACGTGGCGCCATCGGCGTAGACGAGGTTTGCGTCCGCGCCGAGGTTGCTTCGATCGATTCCGGCGGCGAACTGGATACCGTTTCCATAGGCGAACGCTTTGAGTTCGTAGCGAGGAATGGCCGGGAGCCCTTGTGTCCACGTGACGCCTTGATCCGACGAGACGCCGATCAGTGAGTACCAGCCACTGGCGCAGAAGCGTCCGGCGCCGAAGCCCGTCCTCGTGAAATCCGCGCCGTTCGGGCCGTTCACGGTGCTGAGGTACGGCGCGCCCGCGATGCGATTCGTCCAGGTCAATCCGTCCGGCGAGGTGAGGATGATGGCGTTGCCTGACATCGATTGATTCTGCCTGCCGACCGCCACGAAAATGCCGTTGCCCCATGTGACGTCCGTCAGGTCGTAGGTTGTTCCCGAGGTAGCTGTGCTCCATGTCACGCCGCCCGTTGAGCGGAGGATCGCCCCTCCCTTGGACACTGCAACGTTGACCCCGCCGCCGGCGGTCACTGCATTCAGAGGAGCGCCGGCAAAGTAGCGCTCAGTCCACGTCGAACCATCGGTTGACGTCTTGATCACGCCAACGAAGTTGCTGACGCCGAAGTCATAGCGTTGTCCCACTGCGACGAACTGCGTGCCGTCCCAGGCGACATCGCTCATTTGCTCGTTCGAACTGAAAAGCCCCGAGGTCCAAGTTACGCCATCTGCCGACCAGGCCCACGGGCCTTTGAATGCACCAGCGTAGAGTTCTCCAACTGCTACTGCCCGCGTGCTGCTGGCCGCGATCCCGTTGAAGTCTCCCGCAGCCGTATTCGCCCGCTGCGTCCAGGTATTGAGCGGATCGACGACGGTGACTGACTTCGTCGCCGTCACGGTGCCGCCTTTCATGTCGGAGACCGTTAGCGTCACCGTGTAGCTGCCGCCGATGGTCCACGCGAAGGGGACGGTCGCGTTGTTATCCGTGGAGAATGCGCCGCCGAAGTCCCAGAAGTACGCAAGCGTGTCGCCGTTGGAATCGCTGGCATTTGCGGAGAACACGGCGGTCTTGCGCGCGTCGATGGTCGAGGGGCCGTTGATGGTCGCGACGGGCGCGGCGTTGCCAGGGAAGGGGCCGCTGTTGATGCGGACGTCCAGGTATTGGTTTGGAGCGGTGCCGCCGCGTGCGATAGGCGTCACAAAAATATTCGCCGCAGTGTCGCCGTAGGTCTTGCCGATGGGCAGGCTGCCATCGTCGCGATCATTGGTGCCCGGATTGGAATTCGGAGTGAGATCGAGATTCCAGCTGCGATTCTGGCCGGGCAGTTTCCAGACGACATAGGCTCCCTGGGGCAGATAATTGTTCGCCGGAATGCGTCGCCGGTAACCGATCCAGTAGTAGCTGTCGGCCGCCTTGGTCACTCGCAGTCCCCGCGCACCGGTGGTGCCGGCGTCGTCGATTCGATAAATGCGGTAGGTGCCCGAGCCGCCCGCAGTCGCATCGATCCAGTCGGCGGCAGCCAGCCAGTTCAGACGTTGTTTTGCCTCCATGTGAAAATGGCCCTCGGGCGTGGGGCCGCTTCCCATCGTGTCGAAGCGGTCGCCGTATTCCTCACTTGCACCCGAGGGATCGACGGGGTTCGTGCTGCCGTCGCTGCGAACCCAGAAGCTGGAGTGTCCCAGTCCGTAGTTGTGGCCGAATTCATGCACGATCACGTCCGTGCTGCTGTTGTTCTGAAGCCACATGCGGGTGCCGCCGGCGAGCCCTGCATAGGTCAGGCCGCTGCCCTTCATTCCGATGCCGGCGAAGAAAACCCCGATGATGTCGTACTGGGCGAAGTCGAACCCGGGGTTGTCCGCGAGGTATTTGGCCTTCGCGTCGGTGTGAAGCTGGTCGTTGTTGCTCGAGCCGGAGCCATCCACGGGCGTGTAGAATGTCGCGGCATTCGGCATGCGGGTCACCTGGCTGCTGACGGTGCCTTCGATCCACGTCTTTCCATAGGACATCTCCAGGATCGCGTTCGACACCGGTGTGTTGAGGGTGCTGGCGAGCGCCGTGTCAGAGACCGGTGCGCCGGGAACGTTCGAGAAATCCACACGGATGAAGAAGACTTTCTTTTTCGTCTCGGTCCACGCACTGGAGGCCATCGAGGTGTTCATGACGGCTTCTCCCAGATTGAAGACGCCCGTCTGCGGATCGGCGGGCATCGGCAGAAACATCACGCCCGATCCGGAATGTGGGCCGGGGCGCCGATCCAGGGCCGCGAGACTTTTTTCCGCTTCGGCCAGGGATTCGCGGCTCGAGAATTTGAAGATGCGCCCGCCGCTGACGGCGACCACGGGGGCGGGTCCGAGCGACTCTCCTGAGAGGAAGTCGCGATCGGCGCGGAGGTTTGCGAGCGGAAATTTCGCTTCCGCGATTGCGATCTCGCCCGGCTGCAACGGATGAAAGACCGCCGGACGCAACGCGGCATTTTCACCGAGGCGGATTCCTTGGACGGGCGTGCGCTCCTTGGTATCCAGCTCGAGCCGCCGGCCGAAGACCGCGCTGCGCAGCACGTCGCCGTCGGTAAACCGCGTTTCGATCCGCGATTCGGTGCGGAGCGGTAAATCCGCGGAGCCGATCCGGCAGACGGGCAGGACGGTAACGTCGATCAATGCGCTGAAGGGCTCCTCCGTCTCCTCGCGAATCGCGGCGGGGAGTGCGGCATAAACGTCAAGCGTCACCGCCTCCTCGAGCGCGGCCTCGGGGTCGGGCGCGATCAACTCCTCCATCACGGCACGGCGTGCGCGTGCCAGTCGCACACCCTCCGCCAGCAGCGTGGCGTCGGAACGGTCGGGCGCCGTCGCGTAGCGCTGGTACCATGCGCGGAAATCCGAGAAACGTGCGGCCTTCCCGGTAATTCGTCCCGCTGGTTGGTCCGCCACGCCGGAGGAGTGTGCGGCGCGTGCCGCATTCGCGTCGATTGCTTCTCCGGTTTCCGTGGAAGTCTGCTTCCTCCCGGCGGATGGCACCTTTTCGCCGGAGACGAGATGAACGATGAAGCCGACGGCGAGAAGGACGCAGGCGGTCAGGAGAAGAAATAGGCGCTTCTTGTTCACAGAGTCAGGGTGAGGAGCAGTTCCGGTGCTCGTGACGGGAAGGAAGCAGATGCCGACCATCCCGCAAGGCCGGGACGCACTGGCAAAACACTCGTGACGACGCCCGTGGCCTCCGCTTCATTCTGCGGGCCATGAGACTTCTCCTTGCAACCCTTCTGCTGGCTTCGATCGCGAAACTTCACGCCGGGGTGAATGAGTCGCTGGCGGCGCTCGCGGCGGTCGGGCGCGAAGGACGGGGAAATGAAGCGGCGAACGCGGCGTGGAAGGACGTGGTGGAGGCAGGGCCGGCGGCGCTGCCGGCGGTGCTCGGTTCCGTGGGTAAAGGCAGCGCGGTCGCGGATAACTGGCTGCGGCTGGCGGCGGATGTGATTCTGGACCGCGCCCAACGCGGCGGAAAACCGGTGCCAGTCGCGGAGATGGAAGCCTTTCTCAAGGACACTTCCCGCACGGGTTCGGGCCGGAGGCTTGCGTTCGACTTGCTCCAGCGGGCTGATCGGAAGCGGGCGGATGCGTTGGAACCGTCGCTCGTGAATGATCCCGTGCAGGAACTGCGGCGGGGTGCGGTGCAGCGGCTCATCGATGCGGCGAAGGCGAAGAAGCCGGAGGACGCCAAGGCGGGCTATCTCCTGGCGCTGGATGCCGTGCGGGACGAGGACCAGACGAAAATCATCGCGGATGAATTGAAGAAGCTCGGCGTGGCGGTGAACCTGCAGAGGCACTTCGGCTTTGTGGCGAAGTGGAATGTCATCGGGCCGTTCGACAACACCGGGCGCACGGGCTTCGACGCGGTGTTTCCGCCGGAGAAGGAAATCCGGCCCGATGCCAGTTACGAGGGCAAGGGGATGCAGGTGAAGTGGCAGCCTTTCGAAAGCGGCGACGATTACGGTAAGATCGATTTCAACAAACCGCTCGGGATGCTGAAGGAGGTCACGGCTTACGCGGTGGCGGCTTTCGACGCGCCTGCGGAGCGCGATGCCGAACTGCGGCTCGGGTGCAAGAACGGTTGGAAGGTGTGGTTGAACGGCGAACTGATCTTCGGGCGCGACGAGTATCATCGCGGCCAGCAGATGGATCAGTACAAGCTCAAGTGCCGGCTGAAAAAGGGCGCGAATACGATCCTCGTGAAGTGCTGCCAGAATGAGCAGAAGGAGGAGTGGACTGTGGAATGGGAATTTCAACTCCGCGTCTGCGACGGAACCGGAACCGCCATCCTCGCCTCCAACCAGTCCTCCAAATAGCCGTCCCCATTTTTCCCATGAAACTGCTCCTTCTTCCCGCCCTTGCGTTTGCCGCGTTCTCCTTTACCGCCTTTGCCGGCGACTGGCCCCAGTTCCGCGGGCCGGCCAGCACGGGCGTCCTTGCGGATGGGAAGATCCCCGCGAAGCCGCGGATTGCGTGGAGCGCCGCGTTGCCGGGTCGCGGCCTTGCAAGCCCGATCGTCGTGGGAGGGAAGGTGTTCGTCGCATGTTCCAGCGGGCCGAAGCAGGAGCGGTTGCATCTCATCTGCTTCGGCGCGGCGGACGGCGCGAAGATCTGGGAGCGGCAGCTCCAGGCCACGGGGCGGACGATGTCGCATCCGAAAACCTCCGTCGCGGCGTGCACGCCGTGCAGCGACAGCCGGCGGGTCTTTGTGCTGTGGAGTTGCAATGATCTCGCGGCATTTGATCTGGATGGCGACCTGCTCTGGGTGCGCGGGCTGACGGCGGATTACGCGAACGCGAGCAACAGCCTCGGGATGGCGTCATCGCCGATCGTGATCGGCGAGACCGTGGTCGCCATGATCGAGAACGACAGCGAGAGCTACTCCCTCGGGATCGAAGCGGGCACGGGCGTGAACCTCTGGAAACTCGATCGCCCGAAGGCGGCGAACTGGACGAGCCCCGTGCCGTGGCGGGCCGATGCAAAGGATCCCTTCGTCGCGCTGTTGCAGTCCTCGAAAGGGCTCGTGGCCGTCGATCCCAACAGCGGCAGCCGGCTGTGGGAATACTCAAGCGGGGCATCGACGACGAGTTCCAGCGTCGTCGCGGATGGGGTGATTTACGCGCCGTCGAACGGCATCACCGCGCTGCGGCCGCAGGCGGGCAATGCCGCGCCCGAGCAGATCTGGAACTCCAAGCAGATCAATCCTTCCACCATCAGCCCGGTGGTGCTCGGCGGGCGGATCTTCAGTTTCAACAATGCGGGAGTCATCACGTGCGCCGATGCCAAATCGGGGGAGATCCGGTGGAAGTTGCGGATGACCGGGCCGTTCAGCGGTTCGCCCGTCGGGGCCGGCCCGCATCTGCTGGCGGTGAATGAGAAGGGGCTCGTGCAGGTGCTCGATGTGACCAAGCCCGAGGGCGCCGTGGTCGGCACGCTTCAGCTTCCCCTCAAGGAAGGGACGAAGGAACTTGTGCTCTGCACCCCGGCGCTGGATGGAAAACACGTCTTTGTGCGCACGGACAGCACGCTCTGGCGGATCGGCGAATAGGGCGGTTTCAGTTTTTCGGTAGCCGTGCCTCGTGAGGGCGCGGTCTGGTCGTAACCCTTGAAAAAGTGCCCGCGCTCTCACGAGACGCAGCTACGACTTTGGCTAAACCGTTCCCGTGCGACCTGCTCTCAACCGCGATCGCGGGTCGCAACCGGACGCGTTGCGCTGCCGAAGAGACTGCCGACGCGTTCCTTGGTGATCTCGACCTTGGTGCCTGCCTGGACGGAATCGAACAGCTCGATCACATCGCGGGAACGCATGCGGATGCAGCCGTAGCTTACCGGCCTGCCGATGTGCCGTTCATCCGGGGTGCCGTGGATGAAGATGCCGCGGCGAAGGGCGCGGGCGTTGTCCCTTTCCAGGCCACGAAGGGGAAGGATGCGGGTGACGATGGGGTCGCGACCTTGGGCATTCACGGCGCAGACCTCGCCGGTGCGCCGGCAATGGTGGAAGACCGAGCCCGGTGCGGCCCCGGCTCCGATCTTGCCCGCGATTTCGAGCTGGCCAGTCGGCGTGGCGTAGCTGTTGGGAGCGTCACCGAGGCCAAATGCCGAGGTGGAGACCCGATAGGAATTCACCGCGCGCCCTTCGGTGTCGAAGACGTAGAGACGTTGCTCGGGGATGCTGATGACGAGCGAGACGGACTCGCCGGCGCAGGCCGGCGGGGGCGCGAGGAGGAACTGGAGGGGGATTGCCGCGAGTGTGAGGAGGAGGCAACGCCTCAAGTGCCCCACCTCCTGCAATCGTGTTTGGAGACGCGGCTCATGAAATCACTATGCCGAGAGGGCCTCGCCGGTGTCGCGCCAAGGGGCACGGAGTTGCGGGAACCACTGGCCGATCGAGCAGGTGGCCACGTAGGTGAAGCCCGATGCAAAGAGGACGAGGAATGGGACCGCCAGCCAGTTCCGCATCCCGATTTCGTGGGCGAGGAAGTAGATGAAGTAGATCGCGAAGCCGACCTCGATGAAGGGGAGGATGGTCTTGATCGAGGTGTATTTCGCCTTCTTCCAGCTTTGGGTCCGGGACTGGATGCCGTATTTCGGCGTGCGCGTGAACTCGGACTGGTGACCGACCATTGCCTGGAGGACGGCCCACGCGTTGTTGACCGCGAGGCCGATGGTGAGGGCGAGCAGGGCCGGGAGATAGAGGATTTCGCGCCACCACGAGCGCGGGTAAAGTTCGCGCTGCGAGACGATGTAGAAGACAACGGCGGGCAGCGAACCGGTGATGAAGATTGGCACGTCGAGGAGGATCGTGCGCCAGAGGCTGGCCCCGGTGCCACCGCCGGCGCTGGGGTGCATGAGGATACAGATGGCTGCGAGGAGGAGGAAGGCGTAGTTCGAGGTGAGATGGACGGTGGCCTCGATTTTCACCTTGAGGGGAAGTTCCGCCCGCCAGACGGCCGGGAGAAGTTTCTTGCAGGTCTGGATGCTGCCTTTCGTCCAGCGATGCTGCTGGGACTTGAAGCCGTTCATGTCCACCGGGAGTTCCGCCGGCGTGACGAGGTCCGGCAGGAAGATGAAGTTCCAGCCTTTCAACTGGGCGCGATAGCTGAGGTCGAGATCTTCGGTGAGCGTGTCGTGATGCCAGCCGCCGGCGTCCACGATGCACGATTTCCGCCAGATTCCCGCCGTTCCGTTGAAATTGATGAACCGTCCTGAGCGGTTCCGGCCCGTCTGTTCGAGGAGGAGATGGCCGTCGAGGAACATGGCCTGGACGCGCGTCAGCATCGAATACGTGCGGTTCAGGTGGCCCCAGCGCGTCTGGATCATCCCGATCTTGGGGTCGCTGAAGTAGTGGACGGTGCGCTGGAGGACATCCGGGGCGGGAACGAAGTCCGCGTCGAGGATCAGGATGAAGTCGCCCTTGGCGGTAGGGAGTCCGTTTTCCAAGGCGCCGGCCTTGAAGCCGGTCCGGTCGGTCCGGTGGATGTGGGCGATGGAGAAGCCGCGGTCCTGAAGCTTCGTGACGAGGCTGGCAGCCAGTTCGCGGGTCTCGTCCGTGGAATCGTCCAGGACCTGCACATCGAGCAGGTCCTTGGGGTAATCGAGCTTGGAGACGGATTCGAGCAGGCGCTCGACGACGTAGAGCTCATTAAAGATGGGCAATTGGACCGTGACCCGGGGCAGGCTTTCCAGACGCCTCAGGGGCTGAGGGCCTTTGCGCCTGTTTTTCAGGAACAGATAAACGATGATGTAGCGATGCAGACCGTATAAGGACAGGCCGAGGAATACGGCGGTGTAGCAAAGCGTCCAGATGAGATTTCCCAGATTGTCGGGCATGCGGTGGTTTCGAGCCGTTTCCGGCAATATGAAGCGGGCATGATGGTGGGCATGCGCCGATGGTCAAGAGCAAAAACCCTTGTCGGAGCGGGGACTACGCGGGCGGTCTGGAGGCGGCCCCTAAAATATAAACCGGTTGACCCTGCGCCCGGCATTCCCTAACTACCCCGCCTCAATCTCTCTACACCGAACATGGGCCAGCAATACAACAAGATCGAAAAGCGTCGTCGTCGCAAAAACTACCTCCAACGCCGGAAGCTGAAGGCGAAGGCAGCCGGTGCCGCCGGCTCGAAGGCAAAGGTCCGGCGTCCGGCAAAGAAAAAGGCGGCTGCGGCTGCCGAGTAGCGCGTTCCCCGGCCCGGGCGGCGCCGTCGGATGCGAGCCGGATGTGCAGAGCAGACCATGCGCTACCTGCTCGTCGATGCGCATAGCGTGATCTTTTCGTGGCCGGAATTGCACGACCTGCACCGGCGAAACAGCCTGCTGGCGAGGGAGGATCTGGTCCGGAGGCTGACGGCTTATCAGGATTCCACCGGGGTTCGGGTGGTGGTCGTCTTTGACGGGAAGGGCGTCCGTTCCTCTTCGGAGACGGTGCCGGGTGGCATCCAGGTTTTCTATTCCGGGGCAGCGAACACTGCCGACGAGATCGTCGAGCGGCTCGCGGCGAAGTACGCGGGTGAGCACGACATCACGGTCGCGACCAACGATCGTCTCGAACAGCAGACCGTCATCACATTCGGTGGATTCGCCATCTCCGTGGACGGGCTGCGCAAGTTGCTCGACGAGGCGGATCGGGAC
>JBEBGK010000471.1:0-3936 GCA_040081515.1 Chthoniobacteraceae bacterium | reverse complement strand
AGGCGACCCCTGCGCGTCAAGCTGCGGATTTGCGAAAAGCTCCGCGGTCAGATCCCAGTTGCCGAGCTTCGGATTCGCCAGCGTCGTCCGGAGCACGACGAGCACCGGTTTCGATGCGTCCTTCACCTCGATGGGATTCTTCTCATTGTTCAGCGTGAGCTGAAGCGCGCCCCCCACGTCGCTCGCCACGATCCGCACGAGGTCGTGCACATTCGAGCCGTTGAATGGATTCAACTGCACGTCGCCACCGGGCACGGGCAGCCCGCTCCCGTGCTGAAGCAGGCATGCAAAATACCACACGCCGCCCGTCGCAGGTTCGACGAATTTTTCCAATGGTCCGAGTTGCCGCGAGAGAGTCACTTCCTCCTCCGTCGGCGGAATCAGCAGACTCCCTCCCCTCGCCGGAAATCGCGGGACCACGAGCGACTGACCATCGATGGACGCCGGCTGCCCCTGCCATGAACCGCTCCATCCGCTTCCACCGTTGACCGTCTCGATGCGCCCGCCCGGCCCGTATTCGAAACCATCCGCTGCGATCACCGGAAGCGCAGGCGCGGTCACCGCGGGTTTGGGTTTCGAAGCCGGCTTGGCGGGTCCGGACTTGGCGGCGGTCTTCGCTTTCGCGACCGGTTGCGCGGGAGGCGGCTGCGCCACCGGCGGCGGGCCATAAGGACGCCCGATCGGTGGCCCGACCGACTGCGGCGCGGCACGGACCTCCACCGCCGGCGTCCGTTTCTCCTCCCAACCGGTGACGACGACGCCGGAATCGCGCTTTCGGAAAAACTTAGCCCACGATGCGACGCAAATCAGGATCAGCAGCGCGGAGACGAGCGCGATGTTGCGCGCGAAATTCGACGCCTTCGCCTTCGGCGCCGCCTTCCGGATCACGGGCCGGGCTTGCGAAACGGAAGCCACCGGCGCGGTCCGGATGGAGGAAGCCGGCGTCGGAGGCGCGGCCCGGATTCCGGAGGTCGGAGGCGGAGGCGGTTTCGAAATTCCCGAAGCCGGAGCCGGCGGACGCGGACGAATCGATTCCGGCGGCACCGGCGGAGGCGGCGGCCCCATCGCCGCAAGAGTGGCGCCAGCCTCGACGGCCGAGGCCGGACGCTTCGCCGGATCGAGATCCAGCAGGCTGCAAACCCACTGCACCAGTTTCGCCGGCAGATCCGGGCGGAGCTGGGTGAGCGTCGCGGGGCGGGCCTGGCGCCACGCGGCGAGCAGTTCCTCCGCAGTCGCCCCACCGGCCAGCACTCTCCCCGTGTAGAGATAAAAAAGGACCGCTCCCGCGGAAAACAGATCGGCCGCGTGCGATGCCGGCCCGCCGGCAAGACGCTCGGGCGCGACGAACGGCAGCGAATCATCGGGCCGTGCGCTCCGGTGCGCGGCGAGACCCCAGTCGAGCACGAGGAGAAATGGCCGTTTGTCCGGCAGCTCCACGAAGACGAGATTCGACGGCTTCAGGTCGCCATGCGGGCACTTCTGCCGCTCGCCGGATCGCAGCGCGCTGATCAACTGCGCGGCGACATCGAGCGCGTCGGTCGGCGTCAGCTTCCGCTGCCCGGGGAACTCGACGCCGGAAATGCCGTCCGCAAATTCGTACGCGAGCACCGGCCCGTCCTCGTCCGTGTAAGCATCGAGAAGATGGCACACCTGCGTGCCGCTGATCTGGCGGAGGCGGTTCGAATCCGCGAGCAGCGCATCGACGTTGAAGCGATGATCCAGATCGCCGTCCTGCACGAGCAGCTTCAACGCGACCTGCCGCATCGTCGTCTTGTCCACCGCGCGATAGACGAGCGCACCATTGCCGACGGCGATGCGCGTGAGGATGTCGTATGTCTGGGTGGTGCGCCCCATGGGAAGGAATCACACTCCATAGCGCACGCGCGCCGCTGCTCAAATTCTATTGTGCAGATTCCGCCCCGCACAAAGAGCCGCTCAATCCCCGAGCCGCTGGCGCAGACGCGCAAGCTGGGCCTCCACCCGGGCGCGCGAACCGTTTTCAACGACAGGCAACGCATCGGGTTTTCCCGGGTCGGCTTTGCGGCCCGCGGGCGCACCGGCCGGCTTCACGATCGTCGCGCCGGATCCTCCGTAGCTCATGATCCCGGAGGTCAGTTGCATGTCCTCCTCCAGTTTCCTCTGCGGCGGGATGCCCGTGGCTTGCAGCACGCCGTGATAGGCCCGCACCGCTTCCTCGGGCGCGATCCCGTGCTCGACGATCCGGCGCAGCATTTCGATGAATGCCAAGGGATGCTCGGCGTTGTTGATCTTGCGGCCGAACAGCGCGACCCGCGCGCCGTATTTCTGCGCCTCGGCGATGAGCTTGAACGCATCGTAGGTCGTGCCCGCGCCACCGCCGAGGATGCCGACGACCAAATTTGCATCGTATGCAGCCAGTTCCTCCATCGCCTTGGGGCCGCGATAGACGATCTTCAGGAACACCGGACGCCCGCGCTCCGTCACACCGGCGAGGCTGCGGATGATGTGATCATTGATGAACCCGTCCACCATCTCAGCCGAGATGCCCGGATCGACGTTCGGGTCGAAGACTTCGAGGAAGTAGCGGAAGTTCTTCCGCTCCGCCTCCTCGCGGAATTCCTTGAACGCCTGGAGCGTCTCGTAATCGAGCTCGAGCTTGTTCGTGAAGGTCACCGAGTAGAGCCCGAGGTCGGCGCCGATGTGCGGTTCATCAGGGTCGCAATCGATCTTTCCGCACTTGATGTGGTCGATCGTCGCCGTGCGAAATGGCCGCGACGGCTGCTGGATGTAGCCCGCGCCACGGATGACCCAGATGTCGGTGGCGTCGTTCGCGCGGGCGGCGGGAGTGATGTGCGAGCCCTCGAATAGCTTTTCGCGCATCCCCAACTGCTCGATGTTCGACGCCGAACAAAGCATGATGTCGATGAGCCCCTGCCGCACCACGTCGCGGATCTGCTGCCGGTATTCCTCAAGCGTCCGCCAGTGAATCTCCGACTTCAGCACGCGCTCGGGATTCAGCGGCCGCTTCCTTCCCGGCGCCGTGATTCCGAACGCCATGTCGGCGTCCTTCGCGTCGGCGATGATGAACGCCTTGCTCCCCGAGGGATTCGCCCGGATGTCGGCGATCTTCTGGTCGAGCGACTTCTGCATGCGCGAAAGGCTCAGCGCTGCACCTTGCCGAGCGTCTCCTTGAGCGCCTGCGCGGAGGCCTGCAGCCCGTTGAGTTCCTTCGGCCAGAGTTCGAGTTCGATCTGCTGAATCACACCCGCGCGACCGACAACCGTCGGAACGCTGATCGATACATCGCGGATTCCGTAGGTGCCTTTGACCAGGGCCGACACGGGCAGTATCCGGCGTCGATCGAGCGCGATGCAGTCGATGACCTCGCGAATCGCAACGCCCACCGCCCAGCCCGCGCCGCCCTTGCGTGAGATGACTTCGGCGCCGCTCTTCTGCGTGCGCGCGAAGATCTGGGTCTGGAATGTAGGGGTGACTCCCGCGAATTTCGTGAGCGGGAATCCATCGACGGTCGCAGCCGACCAGATCGGCACCATCGAGTCGCCATGCTCGCCGAGAATCATCGCGCGCACCTGCGTCGCGGGCAGCTTGATCGATTCCGCGATGAGCGAACAGAAACGCGATGTATCCAGCATCGTGCCAAGCCCGATCACCTGCGCTTCCGGCAGCCCGGTTTCCTTCCAGGCGAGGTAGGTGAGGATATCCACCGGGTTCGAGACGACAAAAATGATCGCGTCCTTCTTGATGCCCGCGCCCTTGAGGCTCGCGAGGATGCCGCGGAAGAGCGTCACATTGCGATTGATGAGATCGAGCCGCGACTCGTCGGGCTTCCGCCGCAGACCCGCCGTGATGCAGAGAATGTCCGCGTCCGCGCAGTCCGCGTAGTTCCCCGCACGGATGACCTGATCGGAGCAGTAAGCCGCGCCGTGCAGAAGATCG
>JBEBGK010000470.1:0-3944 GCA_040081515.1 Chthoniobacteraceae bacterium | reverse complement strand
TCAAGCGGATCTTTCGCGTCGATCCCGTGAGCGAGAGCGAGCTGGCCCACAGCGAGGAGGAATTGCGGGTCATCTTCGCCGAGAGCGCCAAGGCCGAGGAGGTCAGCGCCGTGGGACGGGAGATCTTGATCAACGCGCTCGACCTTCAGAAGCGTGTCGTCCGCGACATCGCGACGCCGCGCGGTGACGTCGTGTTTCTCAATACCGAGGACACCTTCGAGGAAAACCTCAAGCGCGCGATGGAGAGCCGCCACACGCGGTTCCCCCTGTGCCGCGGGCATCTCGATGACACGATTGGCCTCGTCCACATCAAGGATCTGCTCAAGCTCGTTCGTGAGCCGCAGCCCGACATCGGGAGCATCAAGCGGGAACTCCACAACGTCCCCGAGATGATGCCTCTGGAGAGGCTGCTCAGCTTTTTCCTCGGCCGCCATGTGCATCTCGCGCTCGTGGTGGATGAATTTGGCGGCGCCGCCGGGATCGTGACGCTCGACAACGTGCTCGAGGAACTTGTCGGCGACATTCAGGACGAGTTCGACTCGGAAAAGCCGGAGCTGAGGAAGGTGGGCAAGGACGAGTTCGTGGTGGCGGCGACGCTGGGTCTGCACGAGCTGAACGAAATGCTCGGCATGGAACTGGAGAGCACGGAGGTGAGCACCGTGGGCGGCTACGTGACGCAGGTGATCGGGCATCTCCCGAAGCCCGGGGAGAAGGCGCGGATCGAGGATTTCGAAGCGACGGTGACGAAGGCCGACGGGCGGCGCGTGCTCGAGGTGAATCTCCGGCGGGCGCCGGCGGGAGGCGCGTCAGGGCAGGGAGAGCCCCGACCACTGTAGGAGATCCGGCGGCAGGCCGGTGCGCCATTCCTTTTCCCCGGTGAGCAGAGCGCAGGAATGCAACGCGTGCCGGGGAAGCAGCAGCTTCCGGGAAAGCGCGGGCGTCCAGCCGGTCTCGATGAACTCCAGGTAGCAATTCTCATCCGGGCCGTAGATTTTGTCGCCGATGACGAAGTGCCCGCTTTCCGCGAGGTGGATGCGGATCTGGTGCATCCGGCCCGTCTCGGGAAATGCGCGCACGAGTGCCAGCTTCATGCCGTCGCGCTCGGTCCGTTTTTCGACGAGGAACCGCGTGGTCGCCGCCGCTCCGTCGGGGTGGACACATTGCTTGAGATAGATCGGCGAGGGCCGCACGTCGCCCTGGCGCAGCAACGGCGCGTCCACTTCCCACTCGTCGCGTTCCGGCCAGCCGGCGACGAGCGCGAGGTATTCCTTTTGGATCCTGCGCCGCTCCATGAGTTGCGAAAGGCGGCTAGCCGCGGCGTGGTGCTTGGCGACGAGGACCAGCCCGCTCGTTTCCCGGTCGAGCCGGTTGATGATGCTCACCTGGCCGCCGTTGGCGATTTCGTAGGCGAGCAGTGCGCGCAGATCGTTCCAGAGCGTGTCGGTCTGGTCCGGCTTGCTCGGGTGGATGCGGAGGAAAGGCGGCTTGTCGATGACGAGAAGGTCCTCCTCCTCGGCGACGATCCGGGGCGGATACGGCAGTTCGAGCGGTTCACCGGGAAGGACGGTCGCTGGCATGGGGAAACCATCCACGGTGGCACGGAATTGCACAATCCGGTATCGCTTATGCTCCAACGGTAGGAATGAACCCCCATCACCCTGCGAATTCGAGCCTCAGGGGCATCCCGCTCTTTCGGAATTTCGACCCTTCGGAACTGGATGAACTCCTGGAATTCGCCGAGCCATGCCTGATCCCCGCCGGACGAGACATCGTCTGCCACGGAGAGTCGGGCCAGTCGATGTTTGTCATCACCGAGGGCCGGGCGTTCGCCGTTGCGGAGCAGCCCGACGGGACGGAGTTGACGGTGGCGGAATTCGGCGCGGGCGATGTCCTCGGAGGAATGGCCCTGCCGGGCGGCCAGCCGCAGGGCACGGACGTCATGGCGATGAGCGACTGCATGGTGATGACGATCACGACCGGGCTGATGCGGATGCTGGGCCTCGCCTACCCGCGGACGGCGTTCAAGCTGGCGATGGGGGTGCTCGAACTCGCAACCCAGCCGCTTTCCGCCACGGACGAATGGAACGCGACACCACCGAATCCTCTCCCCGCGCCCGGGCCGGGAGGAACGGTGATGGCAGGCCAGCGGGTGGCGTAGGGGCCGGAATTGCTTCGCTTTTCTCCCCGGGCGGGGCTAGGTGCACGGATGCAGAAACGTCCATTCACCGAGCTCGGCCTGTCGCCGGATTTGCTCAAGGCAGTCGCGCACGTCGGTTATGAAGTCGCGTCGCCGATCCAGAGCGAGGCCATTCCGGTATTGATGAGCGGGCGCGATGTCGTCGGGCAGTCGCAGACGGGTTCCGGGAAGACGGCGGCATTTGCACTGCCGGCGATCGAGAAGGTGGACGCGACACTCCGCAGTCCGCAGGTGCTCGTGCTCTGCCCGACGCGTGAACTCGCGATGCAGGTGGCCGAGGAAGTGGCGCGGCTCGCGCAGTTCAAGCGCGGTGTCCGCGAGCTGCCGATTTACGGCGGCGCGAGCTACGAGCGGCAATTCGCGGGGCTGCGCAACGGGGCGCAAATCATCATCGGCACGCCCGGGCGGGTGATGGATCATCTCGAGCGCAAATCGCTCTCGCTCGAGCATGTGAAGTTTGTCGTCCTGGACGAGGCGGACCGGATGCTGGACATGGGCTTTCGCGACGACATGGTGGCGATTCTTTCCAAGGCGAAGCCGGAGCGGCAGACCGTGCTTTTCAGCGCGACGCTGCCGCCGGCGATCAAGCAGATGATTTCAAAGTTCACGCGCGACCCGGTGAACATCCGGATCGAGGACCAGAAGCTGACGGTGCCGGCGATCGACCAGGTTTACTACGAGGTGAACCGGCGCTCGAAGCTCGAGGTGCTCTGCCGGATCATCGACCTGCAGGATTTGCACTACGGGATCATTTTCTGCGCGACCAAGATGATGGTCGATGATCTCACCGAGCATCTCATCGCGCGCGGCTTCCTCGCGGACAAGCTGCACGGGGACATCGCGCAGGCCGCGCGTGAACGCGTGATGCGACGGCTCCGCGAACGGAAGATCGAATTCCTCGTGGCGACCGATGTCGCGGCGCGGGGGCTGGATGTGGATGACCTCGAGGTGGTGTTCAATTACGACCTGCCGCACGACGCCGAGGACTACGTGCATCGCATCGGGCGCACCGGACGCGCCGGACGCACGGGCCGCGCGATCACCTTTGCCGACGGCCGCGAGGTCTGGAAGCTCCAGCAGATCATGCGTTTCACCAAGGGCCGCATCCGCCGCGAGCCGGTGCCGACCGCGGACGAGGTGGAGGAGCGCCGGAGCAATACGCTCTTTGAGAAGGTGCGCACGACGCTCGAGAGCGGGGTGTTCAAGAAGCACGATGTGCTCATCGACCGGCTGCTAGACGCGGGCCACACGCCGACGGATATCGCTTCGGCGCTTTTTTCGATGCTGGAGGGCGACGGGGCAAAGCCGGTGGAGATTCCGGAGGATCGTCCGGCGCCGCCGCAGCGCGAGTATGGTGCGAAACGGGATTACCCGGCGTACGAGTCCCGTCCGGCCGGGAAGAAATTTGCGAAGCGCGACGAGGGCCGTCGCGGTCCGGACGACCGTCCGCAAGGCGGGAAGTTCGAGCGATTTCCCCAGCGGGAGCAACGAGCTGACAAGCCGCAGCGGGGGGAACGTCCGGTGTTTCGCTCGCGTGACGATGTGACTGCGGAATCGCACGAGCCGGGGATGGTCAGGCTGGCAATGAATTCGGGTGCCGAGCAGATGGTGCGTCCTGCGGATGTGGTGGGATTCATCTTGAACGAGTCCGACCTGCCGCGCGAGGCCCTGGGAGCGATTCATATCCTCCCGCAAGTGACGCTGTTCGACGTCCGCGAGGAGAGTGCCCGGCCGCTCGTTGCGGCGC
>JBEBGK010000469.1:0-3946 GCA_040081515.1 Chthoniobacteraceae bacterium | reverse complement strand
GCAGTAGTAAGAAACACACCCATGCCAACCGGTTCTCCCAGATTGACCCTCGCCACCGCAAGATGCGGCGAACGGCTTCGCATCCGGCACATCTGCCCGGACTGCCCCCATTGCGTGCGTCTCCGGGAGCTGGGTTTTCACGATCATACTCTGGTGAAAAAGATCGCGCACGGCGCGGCGATCATCTGTCTCCTCAAGGGGACCCGCGTCGCCCTCGGGCGCGAGCTCTGCGATCACGTCGAAGTCGATCGAATCGCCGCGTAATCCTGCGATGAGCGGCGAAGCGCAAAGCGGGGAGCCCCTGAGCAGCCTTCAGCCCGGACAGCGCGGGCGCGTGCTGGCGATCGATGTCGCGGATTCCAAAAGGGGCCGCATCATGGAGATGGGCATCACCGTCGGCACGGGCATCGAGGTGATCCGCTTCGCCCCGCTCGGAGATCCGATGGAGGTCAAAGTCCGCGGCGCGCACATCTCGCTGCGCAAAGCCGACGCGGCCGGGGTCCGCGTCCGGCGCGATTGAGCCATGGCCGAGACGAGGGAGATTTTTCGGCGCATCGCAATCGCCGGCAATCCCAACACCGGGAAAAGCACCATCTTCAACGCCCTGACCGGCCTCCACCAGAAGGTCGGGAACTACCCGGGTGTCACGGTCGAGAAAAAGACCGGCCGTTTTTTTGGCAGCCACGGCGAGCCGATGGAACTGCTCGACCTGCCCGGCAGCTACAGCCTCCAGGCGCGCTCGCCGGACGAGGCCGTCGCGCGCGATGTCCTGCTGAACCGCCAGCCCGACACCCCGCGGCCGGATGCGATGATCGCCGTGGTGGACGCCTCGAATCTCGAACGGCACCTCTACGTCGTCGCGCAGTTTCTCGAGCTCAACATCCCGGTGATCGTCGCGCTGAACATGACCGACGTGGCCGAGGAGCGCGGCCTCGCCATCGACCTCATGGCGCTGCGCGAACGCCTCGGCGTCCCCGTGATCCCGATGATCGCCAGCCGCGGGCACGGTCTGATCGAGCTCAAGCAGGCCCTGTCACGTCCCTCGCTCCAGGTGTCCGACCGGCACGCGCAGCTTCCCATCGTCCTCGAGCGCGAAGTCGCGGAGCTTGCGCGCAAGCTGCCGTGCCCTCCGGAGGTCGCGCGGCCCGAGGCGATGCTCCTCCTTTCCCTCGAGGACGACCGGCTCGCCGCATCGCTCATCGGAAACACGGACCTGCTTTCGCATTTGCACGAGGCGCGAAAGCGGCTCCGCCTGAGCGGCCTCGATCCGGTCTCCGCCCCGGTGGACGCCCGATACGCCTGGGTGGCGGACATCTGCGCGGTCGCCGTCCATCGACGCGGCGAGGATGCGGGCGGCCTTTCCGGAAGCGACAGGCTCGATCAGATCCTCACGCACAAACTCTGGGGATGGCTCGCCTTCATCGCGATGATGACGCTGATGTTCGTTTGCATCTTCTTCGTCGCAAAGTGGCCGATGGAGTGGATCGGGCTCGCAAAAGACTGGCTCTCGGGCACGGTCCGCGCGGCGCTGCCGGAGGGGGACTTCAGGAGCCTTGTCGCCGATGGCGTGGTCGAGGGCGTCGGCAACGTCGTCGTTTTCCTGCCGCAGATTCTCATCCTCTTCTTCTTCCTCGGCCTGCTGGAGGACACCGGCTACATGGCGCGCGCGGCATTCATCATGGATCGCCTCATGGCCCGCGTCGGCCTTCATGGAAAATCGTTCGTGCCGCTGCTGAGTTCCTTCGCCTGCGCGATTCCGGGCATCATGGCCACGCGGACGATCGAGAATCGCAATGATCGCTTCGCCACGATCCTCGTCGCGCCGCTCATGAGCTGTTCGGCACGGCTGCCGGTGTACGCGCTCATGATTTCCCTGCTGATGCCTGCCGCGGGCGCGTGGAAGGCCGCGGGCGTCATGCTCACCATGTATCTGCTCGGCATCGTCGCGGCCTTCGTGATGGCCGGTCTCCTCAAGAAGACCCTGCTGCGCGGCGAGACGCCCATGCTGCTGATGGAACTCCCTCCGTACCGCGCCCCCTCGCTCCGCGGCATCCTCCAGCGGATGTGGGAACGCGGAGTGGTCTTCGTCCGCCGGGCGGGCACCGTCATCCTCGCGCTGAGCGTCATCCTCTGGGCGCTGCTCCACTACCCGAAGCCCGCCAGTCCGGACGCCACGCCCGCGGAGAGAATCGCGCAAAGCTTCGGAGGCCGCGCCGGGCATCTCATCGAGCCGGCCATTGCGCCGCTTGGCTACGACTGGAAAATCGGCATCGGGATCGTCGCGTCATTCGCGGCGCGCGAAGTTTTCGTGAGCACGATGGGCCTCATCTACAACATCGAGGATGCGGACGAGGAAAACGAGACACTGCGCGAGATGATGGCCGCAGAGCGCCGGGCCGACGGCAGGACGCCGGTGTTCACGCCTCTCGTTTGCCTGAGCATCATGGTGTTCTATGTTCTGGCCATGCAGTGCATCAGCACCGTCGCAATCGTGCGCCGCGAGACGAACTCGTGGCGCTGGCCGCTTTTCCAGATCGCCTACATGACCGCGCTCGCCTGGCTCGGTGCGTTCGTCACCTACCAGGGCGGCCGCCTCCTTGGCTTCCAATGAACGAAACGATCCAGCAAGGCTTGGTTGGCTTGGCGGTGCTTTGCGCTGCGCTGTTTCTCGTCCTTCGGGGGAGGTCGAAAAAGGGCGGCGGCAAGTCCGGTGGCTGCGGTTGCGGCCCAAAGAAGACGCCGCTCCCGTAGCGGGGGCCGCGCTCAGTCCGCTGCGGGGAAAAAGATCGAGCGCGGCTTGCCAATCACGTGGTTGTCCCCGGTGCGGCGGATCTCGATCATGTGCGGGTGTCCGTCGCGAAGCCACGCGGGCAGTTCCGCACGGAAACCGATCGCGCCGTCTCCGTAGCCGCGTTCACGCAGATCGGGCCGGGTTTCGTTGCAGGCGGCTTTCGCGACCCACACGTAGTCGGCATAGACATCCACCGTGATCGGCGACGCCGCTTTCTCCCGCACCCAGACGTAGCCCGACACCGCGCGATAGTCCGCCTCCTCCCATGCTTCCTCCATGGGCGGCGGTGGTGGCGGCGGCGTCAGGCGTCCGCTGAAGATCAGCATCCCGAACGCGACCGCGTGAAAAGTGAGCCCAATGTTCAGCGCCCGCCACCATGGGCCGTCGGGCCACCACTTCGCCTGCTTGTTCCAGCGGGCGAACCAGTCGTATCCGCTCGTGAGCACCGCGTGATACAGCCCGTAAACGATGTAGTGCGGCGCGAGGCCGTGCCACACGCCCATGAGGCCGAAGGTGAGGAAGAGACCCAGATAGCTCGCGGTGTGTTTGCCCTTGAACCACTTCCCCTTCATCGCCGCGAGTTGGAACCGCATGTGCACATGATCGCGGAACCAGAACGACAGGCTCATGTGCCACCGCGACCAGAAATCGCGGATGTTCCGCGCCAGGAACGGGAGCGAGAAATTCTCCGGCGTCCGGATTCCGAGAAAACGCGACACGCCCACGGCGAATGCGGAGTAACCCGCGAAATCGAAGAACAGGTAGAGCGTGTACACGTACATGTAGCCAGCGTCGCCCGCGAAGCCCGGCACCTTCAACAGCGGGACGCGCAACTGATGATCGATGAGCGCCGCGATGATGAATTTGTAGAGGAAGCCGCGCATCACCCGCTGGATTGCGAAGTCCAGATCATCGAGGAACTCCGCCCGGCTGCGCTCCTTCGCCCAGTCCGGTCCGAACCGCCGGTAGCGATCGATCGGCCCCGAGGAAACCGTCGGCAGGAAAAACAGGAATGCGAAGAGCTGTCCCGGCGAGAGCGATTTCACCACGCCGTCGCGGATGGAAAAAATCACCTCCAGCGCGCGGAAGGTGACATAGCTGATGCCCAGAAATCCGAATGCGCCCTCGGTCGAGAAGAACGGCATGAGCTTGCTG
>JBEBGK010000468.1:0-3948 GCA_040081515.1 Chthoniobacteraceae bacterium | reverse complement strand
CGCAGTCCATCCTCGATGACATCGTGCGTGAGAACCAGGAGCGCGGCGTGGCGGACGACATGTTGCGCGAGCACGAGCAGGAGCTCGTCGGCAGCGCCGCCCAGAGCGCGCGTGAGCGCATCAAGGGCACCTTCATCCTCCTCCGGATCGCCGAGAAGGAGGGGATCACGGTGACCGAGATGGATCTCCGCAGGCGCATCGCCGCGCTCGCGCAGCGGGCCCGCATGGCGTTCGACAAGATGGTGAAGGAGCTGAAGAAGCGGAACGCCATCGACCAGATCCGCGACGAAATCCTCACGGCCAAGGCCCTTGATCTTGTCGCCTCGCACGTTACGATCACCACTGAAGCGCCGTCCGATTCTGCTGAACCGTCCGGGACGGCAAAGGAGTGACCGGGCGCCCTTCAAAGGATTTCCAATCAATGATCATCCATCCAAACAACGGCATCCAATCCCCGCGCGCCAACTGGCCGCTCGTCCCAGGCGTTTACGAGACCGACGCGCGCGGCGAACGCGGTCACAACGTCTTCGACCGGCTGCTCCGCGACCGCATCGTCTTCATCGGCACCGCGATCGACGACTGGATTTCGAACATCGTCATCGCCCAGCTCCTCTTCCTGCAGATGGATGACGCGAAGAAGGACATCCACATTTACATCAACAGCCCCGGCGGCTCCGTCACGGCCGGGCTCGCGATTTACGACACCATGCAGTTCGTCACCTGCGACGTGAACACCTACTGCATCGGCATGGCCGCCTCCATGGGCGCGGTGCTGCTCGCCGCCGGCACGAAGGGCAAGCGCTACGCGCTCCCGAACAGCGACATCATGATCCACCAGGTCAGCGGCGGCGCGCAGGGCCAGGCCAGCGATGTCGAGCGGACCGTGGAATACATGTTCAAGCTGAAGAAGCGCCTCATCAAGATCCTCGCCTTCCACACCGGCAAGGACGAGAAAAAGGTCCATGACGACTCGGATCGCGACTACTACATGAGCGCGCAGGAGGCCAAGGAATACGGGCTCGTGGACGAGGTGGTGAACTCCCGCAAGGACATCCCGAATTTCGCCGAGTTAACGAAAGGCAAAAACGACTGATCTTGGGAACGAATCCCGCTTTACCCCCGCCGACATGGCACGCGCCTCCAATCTCACGATGTGTTCGTTCTGCGGCAAATCGCACGCAGAAGTGCGCAAGCTCATTGCCGGTCCCGGGGTGTATATCTGCGATTCTTGCATCAATGTGTGCAAGGGAATCCTGGACAAGGAGTTAAGCGAGGAATCGAAACGTCAGGGCACCCAGCTTCAGGTGCCGAAGCCCGCGGAAATCCGCCGCCAGCTCGACCAGTATGTGATCGGCCAGGAGTCGGCAAAAAAGACCCTGAGCGTCGCGGTCCATAACCACTATAAGCGGATCGTTCACAACAGCACCATCGGCACCACCATCGCCTCCAAGGACGACCCGCTCGCCGACGTCGAAATCGACAAGAGCAACATCCTCCTCATCGGCCCCACGGGCAGCGGCAAGACCCTGATGGCCCGCACGCTGGCCCGCATCCTCGATGTCCCTTTCTGCATCGCCGACGCCACCACGCTCACCGAGGCCGGCTACGTCGGCGAGGACGTGGAGAACATCATCCTCCGCCTCCTCCAGGCGTCCGACTACGACGTGCGCCGCGCCGAGATCGGCATCGTTTACATCGACGAAATCGACAAGATCGGACGCAAGACGGAGAACGTCTCCATCACGCGCGACGTCAGCGGCGAAGGCGTCCAGCAGGCGCTCCTGAAGATCCTCGAGGGCACCACCTGCAACGTGCCACCGCAGGGCGGCCGCAAGCATCCGCAGCAGGAGTACATCCAGGTTTCCACGGAAAAAATCCTCTTCATCTGCGGCGGCGCATTTGTCGGGCTCGACAAAATCATCGAGCGTCGCCGCGGCAAGCGCGTGCTCGGGTTTGGCTCCGCCGTCAAGGACGAGGACGAGGCCCGTGAGGCCGAGATCGTCGCGAGCGAAGTGCTCCGCCACTCCGAGCCGGAGGATCTCCTGCGGTTCGGCATGATTCCGGAATTCGTGGGCCGCCTCCCCGTGGTCACCGCGCTCGACCCGCTCACCGAGGACGAACTCGTCTGCATCCTCACCGAGCCGAAGAACGCGCTCGTGAAGCAGTACGGCAAGCTCCTCGCCATGGAGGGCGTGCATCTCAATGTCACCAAGGACGCCCTCCGCGCCTTCGCCGAGCAGGCCGTCAAGCGCGGCACCGGTGCCCGCGCGCTCCGCTCGCTCTTCGAAAAGGTCATGCGCGACGTCATGTACGACGTCCCGAGCCGCGAGGACATCGCCGAGGTCACCGTCAACCGTGCCGTCGTCGAGGGCAAGAAGACCCCCGTCATCCGGCGCAAGCAGGACAAGGACGCGGCGTGACGCCATTGCGGATTGCGGATCGCCGATTGCGGATTGATTCCGCTCCGCCGCGTCTGCTCTGATCGGACGCGCCATGGACAAGGAAGAATTCTCGAAACGGACATTCGATTTTGCTGTTCGCTGCGCACGGTTGACTCGTGCGCTCCCAAAGACCGATCCGGTTGCCCGTGAATACGGCAGGCAGCTTTTGCGTTCGTCCGCATCCGTCGGGGCGAATTACCGGGCGGCAAATCGCGGTCGTTCGCGGGCGGAGTTCATTTCAAAGCTGGGCATCGTCGAGGAAGAGTCGGACGAGTCCGTCTATTGGATGGATCTCCTCGTCGCCACCGAATGCGTGAAGCCCAAACGCATCACCCAACTCCGCCAGGAAGGCATCGAAATCGTCTCCATGGTCGTCGCCTCCATCAATACCGCCCGGAAAAACGAAAAGGCTGGCAGACCCGCCAATCCGCAATCCGCAATCCGCAATCCACAATGAAAAAAGCGCTCATCACCGGCATCACCGGCCAGGACGGCAGCTATCTCGCCGATCTCCTCGTCGCGAAAGGCTACGAGATCCACGGCATCATCCGCCGCGCATCGACGTTCAACACCGCCCGCATCGATCACCTTTACCAGGACCCGCACATCAATGGCGTCCACCTTTTCCTCCACTACGGCGACCTGTGCGATTCGCTGAATCTCACCCGGCTCATCGACCGCATCGGGCCGGATGAAATCTACCATCTCGGCGCGCAGAGCCATGTGCGCGTGAGCTTCGACATCCCGGAGAACACCGGCGACATCACCGCGCTCGGCACCATCCGCATCCTCGAGGCGATCCGCGAGGCCCGTGTGCCTGCGCGTTTCTACCAGGCGTCGTCGTCCGAGATGTTCGGCAAGGTGCAGGCCGTGCCGCAGACGGAGACCACGCCCTTCTGGCCGCGCAGCCCGTATGCCGTCGCGAAAGTGTACGCCTACTGGGCGACCGTGAACTACCGCGAGAGCTACGGCATGCACGCGAGCAACGGCATCCTTTTCAACCACGAGAGCCCGCGCCGCGGCGAGACGTTCGTCACGCGGAAGATCACCCGCGCCGTCGCGCGCATCAAAATCGGCGTCCAGAAGGATCTCTATCTCGGTAACCTCGACGCCAAGCGCGACTGGGGCTACGCGCCCGAGTTCGTCGAGGGCATGTGGCGCATGCTCCAGCAGGAGAAGCCCGACGACTATGTCCTCGCCACGAATGAAACGCACACCGTGCGCGAGTTCTGCGAGGTGGCATTCGCGCATGTCGGGCTCGATTACCGCGACTTCGTGAAACACGACGCGCGCTACGAGCGCCCGGCGGAGGTGGAACTGCTCATCGGCGACTACGCGAAGGCGAAGCGCCAGCTCGGCTGGGAGCCGAAGGTGAAATTTGCAGACTTGGTCCGCATCATGGTCGATGCCGACCTCGACGAGGCAAAGCGCGAGCACCGCTAAGTCCGCGGAGCGCCGCGCGTCCCCGCCGCCAATGCAAAGCAGGACGCGGAGCGCAGTGTTTCCC
>JBEBGK010000467.1:0-3950 GCA_040081515.1 Chthoniobacteraceae bacterium | reverse complement strand
ATCCGTACCAGACGCAATTCCAGGCGTTCTTCGACTCGATCGATGCGAAGAAGGAGATGCCGCTCACGAGCTTCGCCGACGGCTTCCGCTCGCACCGCGTCATCGCCGCCGCCGACAAGAGCGCGGCGGAGGGGCGTCCGGTGAAGATCAAGGAGATCCCCGAGAAGTAAGCGCGGGCTTCAGCTTCCGGTTCCCGCGGATCCGACGCGGCATTCGCGTCGTGGCACCGCGCTGCCAGCACCCAGGCCTACGGCGCGCCATCGACGAAGTGGTTTTCGCCGGCCAGCCGTGGCTAAGCGGCCCGCGCCTTCCCAAGCGTCGCGACGAGCGATTCGAAAATCACCCGGCCATCCGTGCTCAACAGCCTGCTGTCGCACGCCCGCTCCGGATGCGGCATCAGGCCGAAGACATTGCGAGCGGCGTTGCAGATGCCGGCGATGTTCTCGGCGGAACCGTTCGGATTCGCAGCGGGCGTCACCTTGCCGGCGGCGTCGCAGTAGCGGAGAAGCACGCGCCCCTCGGCATTCAGCGCGCGCAGCGTCTCGGCGTCCGCGGTGAAATTCCCCTCCCCGTGCGCGATCGGCACGCGCAAGACACGGCCCGTCTCCGACGGGCGGAGGAAAGGATTCGCCGTGTTCTCGACGCGAAGCCGCACGTGCTCGCAGATGAAATGCATGTCCCGGTTGCGAATCAGCGCCCCGGGCAGCAGGCCGCTCTCGCAGAGGATCTGAAAGCCATTGCAGATCCCCAGCACCAGCACCCCGCGCGCCGCCTGCTCGGCCACGGATTTCATCACCGGGGAAAATCGCGCGATCGCTCCGCAGCGCAGGTAATCGCCGTAGCTGAAGCCCCCGGGCAGGACGATAAGGTCGTAGCCCGCGGCGCTCGCCTCCTTATGCCACAGGAAGTCGGTCGCAAAGCCGAACTCACGCAGCACGAGATGGCAGTCCTGATCGCAATTCGACCCCGGAAAACGGATGACAGCAGCGCGCATCGCCTATTTCTCCACGACGAGTTGATAGTCCTCGACGACCGGATTGCTCAGCAGGTCGCGGCAAATCTCATGCATCTTCCCCTCGTCGGCGCCCTCGACATCGACTTCGAGCATCTTGCCCACCCGCACGCTCTTCACCCCGGGCAGCCCGTGGTGGCGCATCGCGTCCCGCACGGCGACTCCCTGCGGGTCGAGAATGCTTTGTTTCGGCATCACGATCACTTTGGCTTTCATAGAGGACGCGCCTTCTAGAGGGCCCGGCTTTCCATGTCGAGCCCTTGCGCGGCCCTGATTCGTCGGCGCATCATTCCACCCGCACGGCTGCGCAGACCATCTCCAGCACGCGCGTCAGTGAGGCGCCTGGCGTGCCTTCGTGGAACGCGTTGTTTGGGATGGGCTGCCAGTTGTCGCGGGCGTGGCTTTGCCCGGGCTGCGGGATGCGCGTGAGCGTGGGATCGTATTGGCCGTCCTTGCCGCCGAGCTTGTAGATCACGAGGTCGAGCGACGGGACGACGTAGAGGCAGAAACCGCCCGCGCCGCTTTTCCAAAATGCATCGCGCGGCGCGCCGGCGACGTGGCCGTCGGCGTTGTGCTCCCACTGGAGGCTGAATGGCGTGTGCGGATTGTAGGGCGACCACGTGTGGCATTTCCCGATGTAGCCGGGCGGGACGAGCTGCCGCTCCTTCCACTTGCCGCCGCGGACGAGGCAGTATCCGAAGCGCATCACGTCCGTGGCGTGCAGCGCCGTGCTGCCTGCGCCGTTTGCGTGCGGCATCACGTAGTCACCGCGATGCAGGCAATAGTCCCACGCACCCCAGCCCTGCGGCTTCGCGAGGCGTTCGTGGATGTAGTCCTTCAGTTCCATCCCGGTGACGTGACGCAGCACGATGCTCGCGATGTGCGGCGACGGCGAGGAATACGAATAGCCTGCGCCGGGGTCGCACCAGAGCGGGACGCTGAGCGACGACTTGTCGAGGTCGCGGATATTTTGGCCGGGCACGGGCTTGAGCGGGCGCGGCTTCGGATCGCCTTTCACGTAGCCGCTCGGCGTCTGGCCTTCGCCCCAGTAACCGGCGGTCATGCAAAGGAGCTGGCCGAGTGTGATGTCGGCCTTGCGCGGATCGTTGAGCGGGAAGGCTTCGGGCAGGAATTTCTCGGTGAAGACTTTCGTGTCGAGCCCATCGGGGATGCGGTCCTTGAACTCATCGAGCATGATGCCGCACGCGATGCTGCAAAACGCCTTGCCGGTGGAGGCCATGTCGGGATTCGCATTGCGGCTCGCGCGGCCGAAGTAGCGCTCGAAGACGAGATGGCCGCGTCGCACGACGAGCAGGCCGCCATTGGCGGTCGAGCGATCGGTGAGCGTGAACGCCGGCTCGAGCTTCGACAAATCCATGCCGGCGAGTTCGCGCATTTCCTTTTCCCCTTTGGCCTCGCGCCAGCCGCCTTCACTGTCGGGCGGGGGAAAGTAATCGTCTGCCGCCCGGAGCAGCACGGAAGTGAGCGCGAGCACGGCGAGACTTTTCGAGATCATCATTCTGGATGTTGGCAAGAAATCATGCAGCCGCGCGAGTGCGTTCTCGTCCGGGGCCCGGGGAATTGAGTGATGGATTTCTGTGGCAAAAGTCCCTCTGCTTGCTGCCCTCCCCTTCCCTACGAATTCCCACCTGAGTAATCTGCATGAGAAACTTCCTCCTCGCTCTCCTCCTCTGCGCCCTCTGCGCGCGCTCCGAGGCCGCGCCCCGCCGGCCCAATATCATCATCATGCTCGTGGACGACATGGGCGTGATGGACACGTCGCTGCCCTTCCTCACCGACGAAGCGGGAAAGCCGAAGCGCTATCCGCTGAACGAATACTACCGCACGCCGAACATGGAACGCCTCGCGGCCCGCGGGGTCCGCTTCAATAATTTCTGCGCGATGAGCGTCTGCTCGCCGACGCGCATTTCGATCATGACCGGCCAGAACGCCGCGCGGCATCGCACGACGAACTGGATCAATCCCGACAACAACAACGCCGGCCCGCAGGGTCCGCCCGCGTGGAACTGGCATGGCCTGAAGAAGGGCGACGTCACGCTTCCACGACTGCTACAGGCGGACGGCTACCGCACGATTCACGTCGGCAAAGGGCACTTCGCGCCCCGTGAATTCGCCGGTGCCGACCCGCGCACGATCGGGTTCGACATCAATGTCGCCGGTGCCTCGATCGGGGCACCCGCGAGCTACTACGGGAGGGAAAACTTCGCCGGCACCGGAAGGCGATCCAAGGCGGCGGTGCAGGGATTGGAAAAGTATCACGGCCAGGACATCTTCCTCACCGAGGCCCTCACGCTCGAGGCGAACGCGCACATCGCCGAAGCGGTGAAGACCGAAAAACCGTTCTTCCTCTACTTCGCACAGTACGCCGTGCATGGGCCGTTCAACTCCCACCCGCGCTTCGCCGGGCACTATCAGGACTCCGGCAAACCCGCACCCGCGCAGGCGTTCGCGACACTCATCGAGGGCATGGACAAGTCGCTCGGAGACGTGCTCGATAACCGCGACAAGCTCGGCGTCGCAGAGAGCACGCTCATCTTCTTCCTCGGCGACAACGGCTCCGACGCACCGCTGGGACACCAACACGCGGTCGCGTGCGCCGCACCGTTGCGAGGCAAAAAGGGATCTCACTACGAAGGCGGCATGCGCGTGCCATTCATCGCCGCGTGGGCGAAGCCGGAGGTGAGGAACGAATTTCAAAGGCGCCTCCCGATTGCCGTCGGAGCCATCCAGGGCCAGCAGGCTGCCGTGTATGACATGTTCCCGACGCTCCTCGCGCTCACCGATCAGGCGACGCCGACGAATCACGCCGTGGACGGAGCGCGGCTGGACACGCTGCTCGCCGGCAATCGCGATCCCGCGCGCGACGAAAAATTCCTGATGCACTACCCGCACTCGCCGCATCGCAGCGATTACTTCA
>JBEBGK010000466.1:0-3951 GCA_040081515.1 Chthoniobacteraceae bacterium | reverse complement strand
TCGCCCATGTTCTGAGAGGCGTCGCTATACGGCGGGTTGCCGATGACGACGGTGAAGCGCTTGTGTCTTTTGATTTCGTTCACGGCGGCGGCTTCGTGTCGTGCAGCAGTTCAGAAGGCGCGTATTTTTCGAGGTTCGAGAGCCGCACGAGGTAGGTCTTGCCGGGTGTTTGCAGGCCGGCGACCCAGCGCCACGAGAGCGTGTTGCTGGCTGGATCGGCGTCGAGGAGATGGCGGAAGAAAACATCCGCGCCGAGTTCCCACGGCAGGCCTTCCGCGTGAATCCAAAAGCTCGCCCACCACATCCGCGCATGGTTGTGGAGGTATCCGGTTTCGATGAGCTCACGTGCGAAGACATCCATGCAGGCGACGCCACTTTCTCCGTCAGCCACGGCGTCCGCCTTTTCCAAAACCTCCCGCGGCAGAGTCGCGCGCAACTCACGAACGCGCCGCCGCCAGCTAGTCCACACCTGTGGACGCATTTCCAGCCAGCCTTTCCAATAGCGACGCCAGCACACTTCCTGGAGCCACTTCTCCGCGGTGGCGAAACTGCAAAGCGCGAGCGTGTCTCGAATCACCTCGTCCTCGATGAGCAGGCGATGCCGCAGCGCCGCGCTGAGCCGCGAGACGTTGCCGTGCCCGGATTCCACGTTGTTTCTGCGCCCCGCGTATTCCTCAACGCGAGGAAGGAACGCACTCCATGAAGCCAGCGCATCGATGCGCGTAAGAGGCGCTGGAATCATGGCGAAAATTGATAGCGGCTGAGCATCTGGCGGCGGAGGTTCGAGACGAGTTGTTATGCACCTTCCGTCGTTCTCTGTTTGGTATTCGTGCCCCGTGGGGGCGCGGACGCCGGGACGTCCGGTTTCTATTGTCGGCAGGCTTCGACTCCGCCATTCTCCCCGCGCATGGAACCTGATCCCACTCAACAACTCGACGCCGAGATCGAGCTCTTGCGCCGTGTCGCGCAGGGAGACCGGCGTGGGTTCGAGGAACTTTACGATCGCTTTTCGGGCGTCCTTTTTTCCACGGCGTATCGCGTGCTGAACAATCAGGAAGCCGCCGAGGATGTGCTGCAGGATGTGTTCGTGCAGATTTGGGAAAAGGCGCCGCTTTACGACCCGGCGCGCGGCAAGCCGATGACGTGGGCCATCACGCTCACGCGGAACAAGTCAATCGATCGCCTGCGCTCGACGCAGCGTCGCGGACGGTTGCAGGAGGAGATGCAGCGCGAGTCGGAGACATCGGAGCAATTCGACGACCGGAGTTCCTTCGACGCGGCCTCGACGGGCGATACGAACAAGCTGGTGCGCGAGGCGATTCAGAAGCTCTCGAAGGATCAGCGCGAAGCCATCGAGTTGGCGTTCTTTTCCTCGCTCACGCAGACGGAGATCGCCGAGAAGCTGAACGAGCCGCTGGGCACCGTGAAGGCGCGCATCCGGCGCGGGATGATGCGGCTGCGCGACCTGCTGGGGCCGCAGTTGTAGGTTGTTGGCGGGCCGACGGATGCCGTTTCCGTCGTATTCCTGATCCTAATCTTATTCTTACCCCTCCCCGAACGGCCCGGGATGATGGGTGAGATTACGAATAAGAAGAAACTGCCATCTTCCTGATCGGTGGAGTGCTGGCGGTTCGCTTACGCCGCGACGTGGTCGATCAACTCGCGTTCGCGGGCGACCATCCAGAGTGGCTGCCCGGCGTCGTCGAGGATCGGCGTGATGGCGACCTCGACCCAGTAGGGCGTGCCGTTCTTGTGGTAGTTCAGGATCGTCTCCCGGCACGGCTGATATTGATGCACCGCCTGGCGCATGCGCTCCGCCGTCTCGCGATCGGTCTTCGCGCCTTGGAGGATGGGACCGAGATTTTTCCCGCGCAGTTCGTCGAGTGAGTAGCCGCACATCGCGCTGAAGGCGGGATTCACCCACTGCACGAAGCCGTCGGGGCCGGACATCACCATGCCTTCCGGCGTGGAATGCTGCGGATGATTCGGTAGGAGCCGCGCGATGCGGGCCTTCAGCCCGGGCGGGACCGCGGCTGCGTGCGCAGGAAGGCTGGCGACCGTCAACGCGGAGCCGACTTCCACCAAGCCGGTGACAAAGGTGCGGAGTTCATCGTGGAATTCGAGGACGAGTTCGAAAGGCTCGCGCTCTTTCGCGGTCATATCGCCGGATACGTAGAGCACGGCTCTGTCTTGTAGAAAATCGGTGAGCATTTTGGAGCGGGTCGAGGACGGTAATGAGTGATGTGAACGTCGGGTTACGCCGCCGCATCGGCATTGGATGTCTTCGAACTGAAAATCTTGAGACGCGGCCAGAATGCCCTCACATGCGTATTCCTCCCATGTTTTCAAACCCATGAAGCCCGTCACGAAACCCAGGAATCTCATCCTCGTGCTCGGCGACCAGCTCGACGAGCGCTCGGCGGCATTCGATGACTTCGATCTGAAGAAGGACGCAGTCTGGATGGCCGAGGTCGCGCACGAATCGGAGAAGGTCTGGGTGGCGAAGCCGCGCATCGCCATTTTTCTCGCGTCGATGCGCCACTTTCGCGATGCGCTGCTGGAGCGCGGCCGGCGGGTTTTCTATCGCGCGCTCACGGCGAAGTCGGCGGAGTGGAGTGGACTGACCGGCAAGGGAGCGTCGGGCGAGACGTTCGCCGCGCAACTCGCGTGGACCATCGCGCAGACGCATCCGGAGAAGATCATCGTCGTAGAGCCCGGCGAATGGAGTGTGCGCGAGGAAATCGCCGCCGTGGCGCGGGACGCAGGAGTACCGTTGGAGATTCGCACCGACCGCCATTTTCTCTGCACGGGCGAGGAGTTCGACGCGCACGCGAAAGGGCGGAAGCAACTGCGCATGGAATATTTCTACCGCGAGATGCGCGTGAAGACCGGCGTGCTCATGGATGGCGACAAGCCCGCGGGCGGCGAGTGGAATTTCGACCACGACAATCGCGAATCTTTCGGCAAGGACGGCCCCGGTCTTCTCCCAGCGCCAAGGCGGTTTCCACCCGATACGATAACGCGCGAGGTCATAGCGATGGTGAAAGCGCGGTTTGCGAAGCAACCGGGCGAGCTGGAAAAATTCGACTGGCCCGTGACCGCATCGGATGCGCGTGCGGCACTCGATGATTTCATCGCGAACCGGCTGCCCGACTTCGGACGCTGGGAGGATGCGATGTGGTCGGGCGAGCCGTGGCTTTACCACTCGCGCCTCAGCGCCGCGATGAATCTCAAGCTGCTCGACCCGCGCGAAGTACTCGCCGCCGCCGAGCAGGCGTGGCGCAAAAAACGCGCGCCGATCGCGAGCGTGGAGGGATTCATCCGACAAATCCTCGGCTGGCGGGAATACGTGCGCGGCATCTACTGGCGCTTCATGCCCGGCTACGTCGAACGCAACGCGCTCGGCGCCGACCAGCCGTTGCCGCCATTCTACTGGACCGGCGACACGGACATGAACTGCCTGCGCCAGGCGCTCCGCCAGACGCTCGACCACGGCTACGCGCATCACATCCAGCGGCTCATGGTCACCGGCCTTTTCTCGCTGCTGCTCGGAGTGCGCCCGCGCGAGATCCACGAGTGGTATCTCGCCGTGTATGTCGATGCCGTGGAATGGGTCGAGTTGCCGAACACGCTCGGAATGTCGCAATACGCCGATGGCGGCGTGATGGCCTCGAAGCCCTACATCGCGACCGGCAAATACATCCAGCGCATGTCGAACTACTGCACCGGCTGCCGCTTCGATCCCGCCGAGCGCACCGGCCCGCGCGCGTGTCCGTTCACCACACTCTACTGGGATTTCCTGCTGCAACACGAGCCGTCGCTCGCGAAGAACCCGCGCATCGTCATGCAGGTGCGCAACCTGAAGCGTCTCACCGCGGAGGAAAAGGAGGCAATCCAGCAGAAGGCCGCGCAGGTGCGTGAAGGGTGCGCGGTGAGAGCGCGTTGAGGGAC
>JBEBGK010000465.1:0-3951 GCA_040081515.1 Chthoniobacteraceae bacterium | reverse complement strand
GCCCACCTGAATGCCACTGACGAGATTCAGCTTGTCCGCGAAGACCTTGCGTGACTCGAAACTGCCATCGCCATCCGCATCGGTGAAGATGAGGATGCGGTCCTTGCCCTCACCCTCTGCTGCCCGCACTGGATAGGTCTGGCCTTCCGCCACCCAAAGGCGACCCCGAGCATCGAAGCACATCGCAATCGGCTGCGTCACCTGCGGCTCGCTCGCGATGAGGTCCACTGCAAAGCCCGGCGGCACGGCGAACTTCTTCACCGCTTCCTGCGGCGACAAACCGTTGCCGTAGTGCTCTTGCGGACGACCACCGGGCACCTTCCAGCGCTCCGCGCCTTCGAGCAGACGCTTCGTTTGAAAATGCAGCGCCAGACCGCGCTTGTTCGCGCTCACGATGTCCGGTTTGCCGTCGCCATTCAAATCACCCACGGGCACGCCCACGCCGATGCCGCTGTCATTGTCCACCAGGTGCGGCACGAACTCGATGCCCGCCGCTGACTTTACTTTGCGAAACCAATACACCACCGGCTCCTGATACGCGCCCGCGTCGCGGCCATTGTGCGCCAGCCAGCGCTTGCCCGAGACGAAATCCTTCAGACCATCGCCATCGATGTCCGCCAGCGCCATGCCGTGCGGCTCGCGGAAGGTCACACCATGCGCATTGTCCGTCGAACTCGCGCCGATGATGTCATGCCGCGCAAACTTCCCCGCCTGCGTCTGCTCGAACCATGCGATGCCCGAGCCATGGGCGTTCAGCGAGCTGATGAAATCGCTGTCGCCATCGCCATCCACAGCCTCCACGAGAATCTGCGCCCCATCCGTCGGCACCAACGCCCAGCGATGCTCCACCCACGGCGCGTCCGCCTTTTCCGGCTGCTCAAACCACAGCGCCTTCTCGATGACATCCAACCGCCCATCGCCATTCACATCGCCAACGCCCATGCCATGACCAAAAGGCATCTGCGCCCGGCCCGTGGCTGAAATCGCATGCCAAGTCCAAGGCTGCGTCACGTCCGCACCCGCCGCGTAGTAGCCATAAGCCTTGTCCCGCGCCCCGACGATTTCCGGCAGCCCGCCCGGAATCAAATCCACCAAAGAAGTCGCCTCATGGCAAAGCTGGTCCGCGATGACATGCACCGGCCACACCTTGTCCAAACCCACCGCGCCCGGATTGACGAACAGCCGCACTTCCTTCCCCGGAAACCCAAATACCACGATGTCATTCCTGCCATCGCCCGTCAGGTCCTCCACGAACGAGAAAAAATTGTCCGAGTATCCAACCACCGGAAATGCCTTTCCCTCCGCAAACCGCCACTGCTTCGAAAAATCCGGCCCCGCAAACCAAAACGGCCCATAGGTCACGTCGTTCTTTCCATCGCCATCGACGTCCCCGATGCCCGCACCTTCCGCGTGGAAGTCGGACAAGAGACGGCGTGTGTCCCAGCCCTCCGAGGCGTGCGCGGAGGTGGTGAGGAGTTGCAAAGACACCAGCAGCATTGCTGTGAGGATAGTGTGGGTGGGTTTCATGGAAATCGGAGGGAACTTCTTTTGAGCCGAGTGAACGAATCTACCGCGTCACAGCCCCGCTCAGGGATCCGCCTCGCTTCGCTCCTGTGAGGTCGGTGTCGAGGAGGTATTTCGAGTCCGCGTGATCGAAGGGAGCTTCGGCACCTGGCTTCGCATCATACTTCTCGCCGTCCCAGCTCAGACTGACGAAATCCTCCAAGCCGCGTCCGCGTGTGGTGCCTTGCTTTGGAGCATCGCCGAGGATGATGTTGCCCGTGATGATCACGCCTTCTTTTCCTTTCGGGAAGTTCATCGCACTTCTGTCGCGCGAGTAGAGGACGTTGTTGGCGAGAACCATGCCTTCACGTGCATTCCATGAGCTGCCTTTGAAGGCATCGCCGGTGTTGATGATGGTGTTGTGGATCACTTTCAGGTTCAGCGATTTATCCTGGTGATCGGTGCTGGCGAAGCCGGAGCCGCTGGCGCTGATGAGCACATTGTTGCGCACGATGGCTTCGCCCTGCACCTGCATGGTGCTGTCGGCACTGCGGCGGCAGAGATTGCGCTCGATGATGTTCACCGGCTTCCCGGCAGTGCCATACACGGTGATGCAGGGATACTGCGTGTCGTGGATGTCGTTCTCCGCGATCAGATTGCCCCACGAGCCTTGCTTCACCTCGATGCCATCGCCTTGCTCGCCTTTGCAGTCATGGATGTGGTTCAGCGCGATGACGCTCTCGCTCATGATGAACTGGCCGTGGTTCGCGCCGAGATACATGCCCTCGCCGTGGCCGCCGCCGTGGTGGTGGTGATTGCGCGTGAGGAAAAGGCGGCGCGTGTTCGCGCTGTTTGCACTGAGACAAACTTCGCCCGTGTGATGAATGTGGCATTGATCAATCCACAGCTCGCTGCACTGCCCGAGCCGCAACCCATGACTGCCGCCCGTGATCTCCACGCCGCGCAGACAAAGATGATGCACCGGAGTTCCCTGGCCGATGTTGAGCACGTTCTGCTTGTCATCCGGGCGCGTGAGAATCACTTGCGCGCCATCCTCCGCCACGATCCAGATCGGTGCCTCCGCCGTGCCGCTGACGCCGATGTCCCACATCCGCTCCACGCTGTAAGTGCCTGCGGCGATGACGAGCTGGTCACCCGGTTTCAGAGCGGCAACGGCTTTGGCGAGAGCATCATTCGTGGTGGCCGCGTGCCTGATGACACGCTTCGGCGCAATGCCCGCCCAAGTCGGTGCGTATTGGGTCGCCTCCGCCTGGAATTCCGAGAAGCATGCGATGAAGAAAGCAAGAAGGGTGATCGTGTGTTTCATGGAGTGGATGTTTTCTTCGCCAGCCAGCGCACCGCGTTTTCCACCACGCGCAGCGGTTCAGCCTGTTTGTAGATGGGATAAGTCTCGTGGCCGGGGCGGAAGTAGAAGACGCGACCCTTGCCCACTTGCCACACGCAGCCGCTGCGGAAGTGCTCGCCCTTGTCCCACTTTTCCTCGAACACGACTTCATCCGGCGTGGGCACGTGGAAGGGCTCACCATACATTTCCGTCTGCGGGATGTCCCACTGCGCGGGCAATCCGGCGGCGATGGGATGCTGCGGCAGGAGCGTCGTCATGTGGCCCGGCGCTCGGTCATTGCGATACACCGGGAACACGCACTGCGGCAAGGTGAGCCGCCACACGTTGCCTTCCGCCTTTTCGACAAACGGCGTGATGCGTGCCGCGCGACCGATGCCTTTGTAATACGGCTGGTCGTTCACGAACTCCCATTTCACCGACGCACGCTCCGCCTCGGGCAGTTGCTTGAGAGCATCGGCTTTCGAGCGCTCCTGCATGAGCCGCACAAACGGCTTCGCCCAATGCGCGGAGTGCAGTCCGATGAAGGCCAGCTTGCCATCCATCACGCGCTTCACCACAGCTTCCATGCGGGCGTCGTCCTGATCCTTCACCCGGCGATGACACCAGAAGATGAGCACATCGGTGGCATCCAGCGTGGCATCGGAAAGACCTTGATCCGCCTCGTCGAGTTTCGCCGTCTTCACCGAAAGCCCCGGCAGCTTCGCCAGATGCGTGGCGATGGTCTCGCCGAGGAACTTCTCACCATAGCCCTCCTTTTGCTGGGGTTGTTGCTCGTCCCACACGAGCACGCGGATGGGTTCGGCGGCGTGCAGCCCGGCCAGCGGGGTGAGCAGCAGTGTCAGAAGTGTGATGCAGTGTTTCATGGTCGTCTAATCTTGAACGTCACTCCAGCCCCGGCGTGCGCAACTCTCTGAGCACCCGCCCGCTCAGCGGAGCATCAGGATGCAAACCCATCACGCGTTGGTTGCCATCGCCACCGCCGAAGCCGGGTAGGCGGAAGACGGCTTGCCAGTTGATGGCGTGAGCGGGGGCATTTTGCTTCATCTGCTCGGCGCGGGAGTAGTTGGTCTCCACTTTGGCTT
>JBEBGK010000464.1:0-3953 GCA_040081515.1 Chthoniobacteraceae bacterium | reverse complement strand
CTTGGAAATTTCAATTCCAACCAGGGCTACAAGCCGCTCGCACCCGGAAACACGACGACCGATGACGGCTACTACTACTGGGCGCCCGTCGATAAGTTCGGGGACGACGAGAGCGAATTCAAGGTGGTGGGCATGGCGGGCAATGTCAGCGAGTGGGTCTATCGCAAGGAGGGCAACCGCGAGATCCCGCTGCTCAAGGGCGGCTCCTTTGCCAGTGATCCGGTTGCGACGTGGGATCGCATCCTGAAGATCCCCTCCGAGGACGCGTGGTTCTGCTGGCCCGCAGCCTATAAGCCCAAGGGGGTCGTGATGCAAACGGCCGGCACCCAGCGCTTCTATGTCGGCGACGACGTGACTGCATCCTTCCGATCCCTCTACACTGGATTCCGCACCGTGAAACGAAAATGAAAACCCTCCTCGCGCAGCTCCTCGTTCTTCTCGCAGTCATCACCGCAGCCCGGGCGCAGCTCGACGTCAGCATCGAGATGAAGAGGCACATCTTCATGCGCGGCGAGCCGGTCGAGGTCAGCGTCTTGATTCGCAACCTCGCGGGAAAGGACGTCATCCTGAGCGACGTCGAAAGCCACCAGTGGTTCGGCTTCGAGCTCACGCATGGAAGCGAGAACCCGGTCGGCCCGCGCGACGCCGGCTACAAAAACGAGCCCGTCGTCATTCTCAATGGCGACACCGTCCGCCGGAAGGTGGACCTCCTGCGGCTCTATCCCATCACGGAGTTCGGCACCTACAAGCTGCGCGCGGCCATCTACTTCGCCGAGACCGGCAAGTACATCGCGTCGGAGACGATCAGGGTGGACATCAGCGACGGACGGAGGATGTGGAGCCAGACCGTGGGCGTGCCGGCATCGAGGGACGGAGCCGGGCAGTATCGGAAGCTTTCGCTGCTCTCCTTCCAACAGCCGAAAGAGCTGACCGTGTACGTGCGGGTCGAGGACGAAGGCACGGGCGACATCCTCGGGACTTATCCGCTCGGCCGGCTCGTGGGCGGCGCGACCCCGACGACGGAATTCGACGCGGACAACACGTTGCACGTCTTCCATCTCGTGGGACCGCACCAATACGCGCTTTCCAAGATCGGCGTGAATGGCGAGTGGCTCGGCCAGACAATGTGGAGTTCATCGAAGGGACGCGCCACGGTGCGGCGGAAGGAGGATGGCAGGATGGTCATCGTCGGAGCCACCCGTTCGGACCTCCCGCCTCCGTCGCCCCTCCCGGTGCCGAAGCTGAGCGACCGCCCGGTCGCCGTGCCGCGGTAGCGATATCGGACGGCTCGTGGAGCGGCGAATTCGCACGTTGACGCGGAAGGGCGGAGGATAGATTTCGTTCTGATGCCCGACAGCTTCGTCCATCTGCACTGCCACACCGAGTACTCCACCCTCGATGGAATGGTGCGCATCGATGCCGCCGTGCAGAAGGCGAAGGAGATGGGGATGCCGGCGCTCGCGATCACGGATCACGGGGCGATGTTCGGCGCGGTCGATTTCTACCTCGCCGGCAGAAAGGCGGGCATCAAGCCGATCATCGGGTGCGAGGTCTATGTCGCGCCGGATTCACACCTGAAGAAGTCGGCCCCTTCGCAGAAGGAATCCGCATTCCATCTCACGCTGCTTGCGGCGGACGAGTGCGGATACCGGAACCTCGTCAAGCTGGTCTCCACCGCGCACCTGGATGGCTTCTACTACAAGCCGCGCATCGACAAGGAACTGCTCGCGCAGCACGCGAAGGGGCTCATCGGATTGAGCGGATGCCTGAAGGGCGAGGTGCCGCATGCCATTCACGCGGAGGACAACCCGAAGAAGGCGGCGGAGCTCGGCGCCGCATATCGGGACATCCTGGGTCGCGAGAATTTCTTCCTCGAGCTCTCCGATCACGGGATCGATGCGCAACGGAAGGTGAACGCCGCCCTCCCGCAGCTCGCCCGCGACCTGGGGGTGGGCCTCGTCGCGACGAACGATGTCCATTTCCTGAACAAGGAGGACCACGGGGCGCATGATGTCCTCATCTGCATCGGAACCGGCGCGAAGGTATCCGACGAGCGCCGGATGAAGTACGTGCAGGAGGTTTACTTCAAGTCGCCCGCGGAAATGCGCGCGCTTTTCGGCGAATTTGCCGGGGCGTGTGACAATACGCTCGCGATCGCCGAGCGCTGCGGATTCGAGCTGGATACGACTCCGAAATACCCGGACTACCGTCCGCCGGACGGGAAGGATCAGAATGCGTATCTGCACGAGATCGCCGAGGCGGGAATACGCCGGCGCTACGGGGCGCGGGCGGACAGCGAGGAGGTCCGCAGCCGATACGCGCTGGAGATCGGCGTGCTGGAGAAGCAGGGTTTCGTGAACTATTTCCTCATCGTCTGGGACTTCATCCACTGGGCGAGGGAGCAAGGCATTCCTGTCGGGCCCGGGCGCGGTTCGGCGGCGGGTTCCATCGTCGCGTATGCGATGGGGATCACGGACATCGATCCGTTGAAGTTCAAGCTGCTGTTCGAGCGCTTCCTGAATCCCGAGCGCGTCTCGCCGCCGGATATCGACGTCGATTTCTGCCAGAACCGGCGCGGCGAAGTGATCGATTACGTCCGCAACAAGTACGGCGAGCGCGCGGTCGCCCAGATCATCACCTTCGGCACGCTCGGTGCGAAGTCCGTGATCCGGGATGTCGCCCGCGTCCTCGACTGGAACTACGGCGACGCGGATCGCATCGCGAAGATGATCCCGAACGAACTCGGCATCACGCTCGCGGGACTCGATCGCAAGAACAAGGAGACCGGCCAGGTGGAGCATGTGCCCGGGGCCATCGACAAGAATCCCGAGCTCGCCCAGGCCGTGAAGACGGATGCGAACACGGCGCAGCTCTGGGAGGCCGCCACGAAACTCGAGGGCCTCACCCGCGGCACCGGGGTGCATGCGGCCGGCGTCGTCATCAGCGACCGCGACCTCAGCGAATACATCCCGCTCACGCGCGCGAATGACAATTCCATCGTGAGCCAGTACGAGATGGGCGCGCTGACGGAGGTGGGCATGCTGAAATGCGACTTCCTCGGGCTGAAGACGCTCACGGTGATCACGGACGCCGTCGTGCTGATCCGCAAGCACACGCCGGAGTTCGACATCGACGCGATCCCGCTCGACGACGAGGCCACCTTCAACATCTACAACCGCGGCGACACGATCGCGGTCTTCCAGGTCGAGTCCGGCGGGATGACCAACTGGGCGAAGCAATTCGACGTGCGGACGATCGAGGACATCAACGCGCTCATCGCCCTCTATCGTCCCGGGCCCATGGACCTCCTGCCCGACTATGTGAAGCGGAAGAAGGGCCTCGCGAAGGTGCGCGCGCCGCACAAGCTGCTCGATGAGGTGACCTCCGAGACGTTCGGTGTGCTCATCTACCAGGAGCAGGTCATGCAGGCCGCGCAGGTGCTCGCCGGATACACGCTCGGAGGCGCGGATCTTCTCCGCCGCGCGATGGGGAAGAAGGACAAGGAGAAGATGGCGAAGGAGCGCGAGAAATTCATCAAGGGCGCCGCGGATCTGCACGGCATCAAGGCGGAAAAGGCGAGCGAGGTCTTCGATACGCTGGAGAAGTTCGCGGGATACGGTTTCAACCGGTCGCACTCGGCCGCCTACGCGTGGCTGAGTTATCAGACCGGTTACCTGAAGGCGAACTACCCGGTGGAGTTCATGGCCGCGGTGATGAGCAACGAGGTTTCGAACACTGACAAGATCAGCGTCTTCGTGGCGGAATGCGAACGCATGGGGATTCGAATCCTGCCGCCGGACATCAACAAGAGCGGCCTGAAGTTTGAACCGGACCATGTCGATGCCGAGGGAGTCGCGGCGGCAAAGGCGGCGCGTTGCGCACCCGCGCCGCAGGCCGGGCCGAATGGGAACGGCGATGTCGAACCGGACGCAGGTGTCCGGTTCGAGGAGCTT
>JBEBGK010000463.1:0-3956 GCA_040081515.1 Chthoniobacteraceae bacterium | reverse complement strand
ATTTTCCGAATCGACCACGTGCTCGGATTCTATCGCATCTACGCGTTCCCGTGGCGTCCGGAGCGGAACGCGGAATTCCTGCCGCTCACGGAGGAGGAGGCGCGGAGCCGCGCGGGCGGGGAGCTGCCGCGGTTTCACGAGCGGGCGGATGATTCGCCGGAGCATTGCGCGGCGAACCGTGCGCAAGGGGAGGAATTCCTGCGGGTCCTGCAGGAGGAGGTGGGACCGGACGCGCTCGTCGGGGAGGATCTCGGCACGGTGCCCGAGTACGTGCGGCCGAGCCTGCTCGCGCTCGGCGTGCCGGGTTTCAAGGTGCCGCTCTGGGAGGCGGAACTCGATCTGCGACTCACGCCCGGCGACCAGTATCCGCGCTGCTCGGTGGCGACCTATGCCACGCACGATCACGATCCGCTTTGCGCGATGTGGGAGAAATGGATGGCGATCATCCGGGCGGCGCTCGAGGAACCGGAGCGGCTCGCCGCGCAGCGCGATTTCGCATGGCGGGAAGTGCGACGCTTCTCGGCGTGGGCGGGCTTCTACGTCCCATGCATCCAGGCATTCGAGGAAGTGCACGAGCTGTTGCTGGCGGGCCTTTTCCGATGCAACTCTTCGCTGGCCATCGTGATGATCACCGATCTCCTCGGCACCACGGAGCGCTTCAACGTCCCGGGCAGCGTCGGCGACGAGAACTGGAGCGCGCGGCTGCCCGCGGCATGGGACGCCACTTTCAGCGAGAAAATCTGGCGGATCGCGCGGCTGATTCGCGATGCGGGACGGTAGCGGGCGCCCCGGGAGCGCGTCGCGAAGGCGCATCGTGATGCTTGATTAACCCCGCGGATGCAGACCACATTGTCGCCATGAGATTCCGGCTCCTGCTCGCCAGCCTTCTGAGCTTCGCCCTCGCGGTTCACGGGGAGGATTTCGAGGAGCGGACATTTGCATCCCCGGAAGGCGCGAAGCTGCCCTACCGGCTCCTGAAGCCGCTCAACTACGACGCGCAGAAAAAATATCCGCTCGTGCTCTTTCTCCATGGCGCGGGCGAGCGGGGGACCGACAATAAGGTCCAGATCAAGCACGGCGTCCCGGCCTTTGCGAAAGCGGAAGCGAGGGAGAAATATCCGTGCTTCGTCGTCGCCCCCCAGTGTCCGAAGGACAAGCGATGGGTCGAGATGGACTGGGGCGGAACGGGCGGCACGGCCCCGGAGGACCCGGGGCCGACGCAGCCGCTCGTGCTCGGGATGCTCGACGCGTTGAAAGGGGAGTTTTCCATCGACGAGGATCGCCTCTACGTCACGGGCCTCTCGATGGGCGGGTATGGAACCTGGGACCTCATCACGCGTCATCCTGACAAATGGGCCGCCGCCGTTGCCGTCTGTGGCGGCGGCGACCGCGCGAAAGCCAGCGCCGCGAAGCCGGTGCCCGTCTGGGCATTTCACGGCCTCGCGGATAACGTCGTCCTGCCGGTGCGTTCGCGCGAGATGGTCGCGGGCCTGAAGTCCGCCGGTGGAGCCGCCTTCCTCACCGAGTACCCCGGGGTGCAGCACGACTCGTGGACGAGCGCGTACGCGGAGCCGAATCTGCTCCCGTGGCTCTTTGCGCAGGAGCGCGGCGTCAAGGCGCAGAAAAGGGAACTCGCCACCAGCCGGTTCACCGCGCTCGCGCTGCCGCCGGAGAACGTCTTCCCCGGCACCGGTGCGCTTCAGCTGGCGCCATGGTTTCAGAAACTCTGGATGCTGCGCCGCACGGAATTTGCCCGGAACAAGGAGGGTGAGCAGAGGGGCGTCGTCTTTTTCGGCGACAGCATCACGCAGGGATGGAGCACCCTGGCGAAGGATTTCCCAAAGCTGCGCGCCACGAATCGCGGCATCAGCGGCGACACCTCGCGCGGGCTTCGCTACCGGATGAAGGAGGACGTGCTCGATCTGCATCCGCGCGCCGTCAGCATCCTCGTCGGGACGAACGATCTCGCCCTCGGCGGAACGCCCGAGCAGGTGATCGAAAACCTCAAGGCAATCATCGCGGAGATTCACAAGCAGGATCGGAATGTGCCGGTGATCCTCAACCTCGTGATGCCGAGGGGCGCGCAGCCCGGGCGTTTTCCGGAACTGATCGTGAAGCTGAACGGCATGATCACGAACCTCGCGAAGAAGGAGAGCCGCATCTTCATCTGCGACACGTGGAGCATCTTCGAGGACGGGAACGGCATCTGCAAAAAGGAGGAGTTCCCCGACATGCTCCACCCGAACAAGGCCGGCTACGCGAAGTGGAAGGCCGCCCTCGACGAGGTCTTCGAGGATTTGAAGCTCTGACCCGGTGGAACGCGTCGCTCCGCGCGCGTTTCGTTGTGAGTCCTCCGCAGCGAGCGCATTCGGACGCAGCACGACCGCCCTGTCGGGAGCACACAGCGATGTCCCATGGACGGCACCAGAACCCCCTCACTCCCCGACGCCGGTCCCCGTTCTGACCGTTTCCGGTGCGGCGGGCGCGAAAGCAATTTCCTTGCAGTGGCGCTGCCAGGATTCACCGAAGCGCGACGTATTCGCTCAGGATCGGGCCGGTGGTTGTTCGCTGGACCTCGCGGAATCCTTGAGCCTCCAATGCCGACAGGATCACCGGTGGCGGCACACATTCGGCGATGGTCGCCCAGTAGTATTTCATCAATTGCACGGTGGACCGATTACGCCGACGCAACCAACCGAGGAATGGCACCAGCCGATGGATGTAAAACCGCGCTAGCTGGAACGCCACGGGGTTGGTCGGGCGCGTGATCTCCAAAATCAACATCCGTCCGCCGGGCCGCAGCACGCGACGGAATTCACCGAACAGCGCATTCAAATCCTCAACGTGACGCAACGCGTAACCCATGCACACGAAGTCAAACGTCTCATCCGGACAGGGCAGACTTTCCCCGCGCCCTTCCACCAACGTCACGGGATGCTGCCGCCGGTTCTCCTGCAGCATTCCTTGGCTCGGGTCCACGCCGGTAATCATCGCCGGGTCGAGGCCGAGTTCCAACGCCGCCTTGATCATCAGTCCCGTGCCGCTCGCCACATCCAGGAAGCGCATACCCGGGCGCAAGCCCGCGTCTGCCAGTGCCTGCCGGCGATATCGGCGGTCGCTACCGAACGACATCACGCGGTTGACCCAGTCGTAGTCCGGTGCGGCTTCGTTGAACAATCCGTTGACGAAGCGCTGACGCTCTGCCGTGGCCGGATAAAACTCCGGCAACGGCCGATGCGGCGATAGCGGGGTCACCGGCAGTCCAGTTGTTTCCAACGGTTTCATAGATTCAGGTCAGCGCATCGCAGTCTCACGCAGACGGATGGAAAACGCGCTTTCAGACTAACGCGCGCCGCCGGGCGTATCAACGGATCATTGTAAGCCTCGCGCTCTTTACTCCTTAAAGCGAACGCTGTGCCGGAGCAATTCGCCACAATGGCGGAGGATTTGAAGTAGTCCGGTGTGGGCGAATGACGGGCCGAGCAAAGCGAGACAGATGACTGAAAGGAGCCCGAAGGGAAGCGGAGCGAATCGATTCGGAATGTCGAACCCACCGACCATCTGCCTTCGCACTTTTCCTGCGTCCTTTCCAACGGTCCTTCGTCTTTACAGGCAGAACCGGTCACGACGGCCGGTCAATCCAACCAACGAAAGACGATGGAGACCATGAAGACACAAGCAATCGAACACGATGAAGTCCGCACGATGGTGCGGGAGCAATACGGCCAGGTGGCCACCCAAGACGCCGGTTGCGGCTGCGCGCCGACCTGTTGCGGGAGGTCGCCGGAAGAGGCCGGACCGGGGCGCGGGGCGGATGCGGTTGCCCAGAGGCTGGGTTATTCGGCGGAACAAACAGGGGCGGTGCCTGCGGGGGCGAATCTCGGGCTGGGCTGTGGGAATCCCCAGGCGATCGCGGCGTTGCAGCCGGGGGAGACGGTGCTGGATCTGGGCAGCGG
>JBEBGK010000462.1:0-3969 GCA_040081515.1 Chthoniobacteraceae bacterium | reverse complement strand
CGAAGCTGGTTTGTTGGTTCATGCTCCTCTTGGACGCTCCAACACTGCCTCTGGTTTCATCATTCCGCGCGTCGCGCGATTAAATCAGCGTTTCCCTAGTCCCAAGACGATTCGAAAACCTAACACCGACGAGACAAGGGAAGGCTCAGCTGCAATTGTGTCCGTCAAGTCTCAGCAAAAAGAGCGGGTCAGAGAGAGAGAGAACGGGGAGGGATTAACGATTCGCCATCACGTAGTCGTGGAGGGAATTCACCGTGGCGAGCGCCTGTTTCGCTGCCTCGGAATTCGGCACTTTCACGCCGAAACGCTTCTCCAGGCCGACGACCAGTTCCAGCGCATCGATCGAATCGAGCCCGAGTCCTTCCGGGCCGAAAAGCGGCAGGTCGTCGCGAATCTCCTCCTTGGTCACCTTCAACATCAGGCTCTCGACCATCATCGTCTTTATGGAGTCGCGCAGGTTTTCGTCAGTCATCTTGGAATTGCGGATTGTTGTTGCCGCCGGACGCGGCAATCCGCAATCCGAAACCGACAATCCGCCATTTGAAACTCCGACTCGACCAGCTCCTCGTCGCGCGCGGGCTCTTTGAAAGCCGTGAAAAGGCGCAGCGTGCGATCATGGCGGGAAAGGTGCGCGTCGGTGGGCATCTGGCGGACAAGGCGAGCGCGAAATTCGCCGGGGATGCCGACGTGACCGTTGCCGAGCCGGAGCGTTACGTGGGCCGCGGGGGATTCAAGCTGGAGGCGGCGCTCGCGCATTTCGGGATCGATCCCTCCGGCCTCACCTGCCTCGACATCGGCGCGAGCACCGGTGGATTCACGGACTGCCTGCTCCAGCACGGCGCGGCGAAAGTGTGGGCGATCGATGTCGGTCACAGCCAGCTCGACTGGCGCATCCGGAGCGACCCGCGTGTCGTCGTCCGCGAGAAACTGAATGCGCGCCACCTCACGCGCGCCGACATCCCCGATCCCATCGCCCTCGTGGTGGCGGATGTTTCTTTCATTTCGCTCACCCTCATCTTGCCGCCAGCCCTCGACCTGCTTACTGCTGACGGGGTGATCATCCCGCTCATCAAGCCGCAGTTCGAACTCCGCCGCGAGGAGGTGGGCCGCGGCGGCATCGTGCGTGATGCCGCGCTGCACCAGGCGGCGGTCGATCGCGTCCGCGGGTTCGTGGAGAAAATGCCGCCTTCGCCGCGTGCGGGCGGTCCCGCCGTGCGGCTTCGCTGGTGCGGCGGGATCGAGTCGCCGATTCTCGGCGGAGAAGGCAACAAGGAGTTCCTCGCATGCCTGCGCGCCACCTCGGCCTGATCGCCAACGACTCGAAGCCGGGCGCCCGCGAGATCGTCCAGGCTCTCCTGCGCGAGTTTGGCGAGCACCCCGTCCCGCTCCATCTCGATCATCGCGCGGGCCGCTTGATCGGCGCGAGGAACTGCCTCACCGAGCGCGAACTCGCCGACGTCTGCGAACTGCTCATCGTCCTCGGCGGCGACGGCACGATCCTCGATGTGCTCCACGCGCTCGGCGAAAAGCTCCCGCCGCTCTTCGGCATCAACCTCGGGACCCTCGGCTTCCTGACGACGGTCGGCGCGAATGAGCGTGCACGCGCCGTCGAAGCAGTCATTGCGGGCGACTACGTCCTGAGCGAGCGCACCCTCTTGAAGGTGGAGATTGTCCGCGGGGGCGCGGTGGTTGCGTCTCGGATCGTGCTCAATGACGCGGTCGCGAGCCGCGGCGAAGTCTCCCGGCTCGTCCGCCTGATCGTCCGGATCGGCGACACCGTGCTGACGGAATACAATGCCGACGGCCTCATCGTCGCGACGCCCACCGGCAGCACCGCCTACAGCCTCAGCGCGGGCGGGCCGATCCTCGAGCCGAACAGCGGCGTCTTTGTCGTGAATCCGATCTGCCCGCACGTGCTCACGAATCGCGCCGTGATTGTGAACCACGACACGCCCATCACGATCACCCCGGCCGACTCGAGCTCCGACATCTTTCTCACGCTTGATGGACGCGCCACGCACCGCATCGAGCCGGGGGACACGATCCGGATCACGAGGGCGCCCCAGCGGCTGCCGCTCGCGATGCTCCCCGGCGTTTCGTTTTTCGATGTGCTCCGCCAGAAGCTCAAATGGAGCGGCGCAGCCGTCTGAGGAGCCCGGACGTCGCGCGGATTGCATTCCCACCGGGTTTCCCCGAGAGTCGGGCATGCACTTTGGAAGCGTGGTCGTTTTTCGGGCTCTGCCGCTCGTCGTGACGCTGGCCTTGGGCTGCGTCGCGCGCGGCGCGGAGGTGAATCAATCCAAGGCCGCCGCCGAGGCCGCGAAAGGGCATGCCCGCGAGGAACTCGGCGTGAACGAATTCACCACGCCGAGCATCGAGACCGTGTTGCAGGCGCTTCGCGATCTGCGCCCGATGCCGTACGACTCGGTCGCGCGGGACCCTTCGCCCCAGAACCCGCCGGACCGCGCGAAGCTCGCGCTCTCGACCGGCGGGACGATCGCGGAAGGCCTGCTTGCCGTCGCGGCGGAAAAGCAGGCGCGCATCGAGCCCATCGGCCGGGTGCTGCTCCGGCAGGCGAAGGGACTCGGCGTTGCCGAGCATGTCACCCGGCACAGCAAGAGCATCATCGACAAGGCGGCGACGAAGGACTGGCCCGGCATCCGCGCTGAACTCATCGGCACGCAGAGGGACGTGGAAAAGGGGATGCTCGCGCTCAAGGACGAGGAGATCGCCCATCTCGTCGCGCTCGGCGGCTGGTGGCGCGGCCTCGAGATGACGACCGGCATCATCTCCGCGCAGTATTCGCCCGAGCGCGCGGCGCTGCTCGTCCAGCCCGCTGTGCTGGATTATTTCGCCGACCGGGTCTCGAAGCTGAACCCGGCATTTCAGACATCGAAACTCTGGGCCGCGCTCAGCGGCGGCCTGCGCGAAGTACGGAGGCTCGCGGTCAAGGACAGCGGCGCGCCGCCGACCGTGGAGGAGGTCCGGTCGATGCTGGCGCTCGCCCGGCTGACGAACGAACTGGTGAACGCGCCCTCGGAATAGGCGACGGATCGCGCGGCATCACACGGCGCTTGCCTATGCGCGACATGCCCGCTTCCGTCTCGCCCCCTCATCCGTAGATTCAAAGCATGCCCGACACCGACGCCATCCGCCAACAACTCGCCACCGTCCGGTATCCGGGTTTCAGCCGCGACATCGTCAGCTTCGGGCTCGTAAAGGACATCCGGGTTACCGGTGGCGAGGTCGTCGTGCAGATGTCGATCGCCACGAACGACCCGAAGATTCCGGCGCAGATCAAGGCCGATGCCGAGGCCGCGCTCCGGTCGCTGCCCGATGTCACGAATGCGATCATTCGCATCGACGTCCAGGCCGCGCAGCAGCCAGCCAGCGCCGCTGCCGTGCCACAGACGGCGATCCCCGGCGTGAAACACGTCATCGCCATCGCGAGCGGCAAGGGCGGCGTGGGCAAGAGCACCGTGGCCGCGAACCTCGCGTGCGCGCTGCACGCCGCGGGCGCCGCCGTCGGCTTGTGCGACTGCGACCTCTACGGCCCGAGCATCGGTCTCATGTTTGGCACCCAGGATCGCCCTTTTGCCGACGAGGACAACCGCATCATCCCCGTCGAGCGCCACGGGCTGAAGCTCATGAGCATGGGCTTCCTGCTCGATGACGGCGCGCCGGCGATTCTCCGCGGCCCGATGGTCACCAAGTACACCCAGCAATTCCTGCGGCAGGTGAACTGGGAGGGGACGGACTACCTCGTGCTCGATCTCCCGCCCGGCACCGGCGACATCCAGCTCACCATCGTGCAGACGGTCTCGCTCGCCGGCGCTGTCATCGTCACCACGCCGCAGGAGGTCGCCTTGATCGACGCGCGGAAGGCCGCCTCCATGTTCCAGAAAGTGAACGTGCCCGTGCTCGGGATCATCGAGAACATGAGTCACTTCCTCTGTCCCAGTGACGGGA
>JBEBGK010000461.1:0-3973 GCA_040081515.1 Chthoniobacteraceae bacterium | reverse complement strand
GGATCAGTCTGTGACCGAGGCCGCCATCGCCACGGCCGAGCATGTGGTCGAAAATCTCGACGAACTCGCGCAAACGAAGACGGGAGCACCTGATCGCGTCGAGAAGCTGCGCAAGTTCGCGCACACCTTCGTCGAAGCCGCCACCCGCCGGTCGCTGAATGACGATTTGAAGCAACTGTTCGTCGAGACACACTTCAAAGCGGCCAAAACGCCCGAGACAGCGGTGAAGCGCGTCGTGCTGCTCGCGCTCAAGTCACCGCAGTTCCTCTATCCAAACCTGCGCGATGCCGGGCAGCCGGATGATTTCGACGCGGCCTCCCGCCTCGCGATTTCGCTTTGGGATTCGATTCCTGACAAAAAGCTCGCTCAAGCAGCCGCCGCTGGAAAATTGCACGCCCGAGATCAAATCAAAGCCGAGGCACAACGCATGCTGGCTGATCCACGCACGAAGGCGAAGCTGCACGGTTTCTTCCACCACTGGCTGGAACTGGAGCGCGCCGATCTCGCGTCGAAGGATCCGAAGGCGTTCCCCGGCTTTGACGAGACAATGCTCGCGGACCTGCGCGAGTCGCTGTGGATGTTCCTCGAGGAAGTCGTGTGGAGCGATGCGTCGGACTACCGGCGGCTCATCAATGCGGACTACCTGTGGCTCAATGAGCGTCTCGGAAAATACTATGGCAAGGCCGTCAAGGGTGCGGAATTCCAACGCGTGAGCTTCGACCCCGCGCAGCGCGTGGGCGTCATCACGCATCCATATCTCCTCGCGTCGCACTCCTACAGCCGCGCGACCTCGCCGATTCACCGCGGCGTCTTTCTCAGCCGCAACATCGTGGGGCTCACGCTGAAGAATCCCTCGGTCGCGGCATCGTTCGACAACCAGAAATTCGACCCCACGCTCACGATGCGCGAGAAGGTCGAGCATCTCACGAAGACTGCCGATTGCGCGAGCTGCCACTCGGTGATCAATCCGTTCGGCTTCAGCCTCGAGCATTACGACGCCGTCGGCCGCTGGCGGACGAAGGACAACAACAAGCCGGTGAACGCGCTGGCGGAGTTCGACACCGACGACGGCCACACGGTGAAGCTCACCGGCCCGAAGGACATCGCCGATTACACCGTGAACAGCCCGGCCGCGCACAAGTCGTTTGTCCGGCAGCTCTTTTTCCACACGGTGAAACAGACGCCGCTCGCGTTCGGCGTGCAGACGCTCGATGAACTCCGCGCGCAGTTCGAGGCGAACGGCTGCAACATCCAGCGATTGCTCGGCGACATCGCCACCGTCGCCGCCATGCACGCAGTCGTGCCTTCGCCGCAGAAAGTCGCAGAAAATTCAACTCCAGCGCGCTAAACTGCGCGTATCGCCCACCACCCATTTGCCATGATGCACCTCAACCGCCGCCAATTCCTCCGCAACCTCGGAGTCTCCACCGCCGCGCTGCCATTCCTCGCGGGCCTGCCCTCGCTCACCGGCGCGCCGCTCCCGCAACGCAGACAGCGGCTCATCATCATGTTCTCGCCGAACGGCACGCTGCCCGACGAGTTCTGGCCCGCTGCCGGTGGTGAGCTGAACTTCAAATCCATCCTCGAACCGCTCACGCCCTTCAAGGACCGCACGCTCCTGCTGCACGGGGTTTACAACAAAGTCCGCGGCGACGGCGACAGCCACATGCGCGGCATGAGCTGCCTGCTCACGGGTTCGGAGCTGCTGCCCGGCAACATCATGGGCGGCGGCGGCAATCCCGCGGGCTGGGCGAGCAGCATTTCGATCGATCAGGAGATCAAGAAATTCCTCCAGGGCAAACCGGAGACGAAGACGCGCTTCGGCTCGGTGGAATTCGGCGTCGCGGTGCCGAATCGCGCGGACCCCTGGACTCGCATGAGCTACCTCGGCGGCAACCAGCCCGTCGCACCGATCGATGACCCGTACCGGATGTTCGAGAAGCTCTACGGCCAGATGAAGGACAAGGACAGCCTCGTGAGCATCCTCGACGACGTAAGCGCCGACCTGAAGCGCGTCTCCGCCAAACTCAGCGCGCGCGACCAGCAAATGCTCGAGCAGCACATGACCCTCGTCCGCAGCATCGAACAGGAACTCAAGACGCCGCACGACGCGAACCTCGCGCACAAGATGCCGCCGCTCGATCCCGGCATCGAGCTCGTGAACGACAACACACCGCAACTTTCCCGCATGCAGATCGACCTGCTCGTGAATGCACTGAGCAACGACATGACACGCGTCGCCACGCTGCAATACATGCGCAGCGTCGGCCAGGCCCAGATGCGCTGGCTCGGAGTCGAGGAAGGCCACCATTCCCTCTCGCACGAGCCCGACTCGAACAAGGACGCCCAGGCGAAGCTGCAAAAGATCAACCGCTGGTTCTGCGGCGAACTCGCCTACCTCGCCAAGCGCCTCTCCGGAACGCCGGAGCCCGCTGGCGACGGCTCCATGCTCGACCATACGCTCATCGTCTGGACGAACGAACTCGGCAAAGGCAACTCGCACACGCTCGACAACATCCCGCTCGTCCTCGTCGGCGGCGCCCCCGGCCTGAAGATGGGCCGCGCGCTGACGCTCGACAAAGTCGCCCACAACCGCCTCTGGCTCACCATCGCCCACGCGATGAGCCACACGGAGCTAAAGACATTCGGCAAGGCCGAACTCTGCGAAGGCGGCGACCTGACCTTGGGCTGAGGCCGCGATTTCTTCCATCGTCTCCAGCGGAGAGAGTGAGGCGAACCAACGGCTGATATCCGTCACTTCGCAATGCCTCGCGCAAGTTAGTCCCAGCGCTTCAGGAGACACTTGAAAATCCGCAGGCGCGCCGCTCTTACCTCTTTGTCTTGCTCATGCCCTTGCTCCGTTTCCGATGTGAAGATCGGGAAGGACGCTACCGCGGGCTGAAGCCCCGGACTACTTTCGGTCCGCGCCGGCCACATAGCTCGCAGTTGCATTCCGCCCACCTGTCGGGCTCACAGCGGGAGATGCATTGGATTGCACTTGCACTGTTTTCCTGAAAGCTGGACCCGCTGCGTATCGCCCAGACGTTCCAAGAACCGATCATGTCCAACCACACCGCCACCATCCGTTGGAAAAACAACGGGCCCGATTTCAAATCGGGCCGCTACTCGCGTGAACACACCTGGACGTTCGATGGCGGCGCGAACGTGCCTGCGTCGCCGACGCCCGCCGTCGTTCCCGCGCCGTGGTCGAACCCGGCCTGCGTGGATCCGGAAGAGGCGTTGGTCGCATCCGTCTCGAGCTGCCACATGCTCACGTTCCTGTGGTTCGCGGCGAAGGAGGGATTCATCGCCGACAGCTACGAGGACGAGGCGGTGGGAGCGATGACGAAGAACGAGCGCGGCGTGCCGTGGGTGAGCACCATCACCCTGCGGCCGCGCATCGTGTGGAGCGGCGAGAAGGTGCCGGCGCAGGACGACCTCGACCGGCTTCACCACCGCGCGCACGATGGGTGTTTCATCGCGAACTCGATCAAGACGGAGGTCACCGTGCTGCCGCCGGCGTGACATGGAACTCTCCCCTCCAGACGGGCTCCGCGGTTGCGCTCATCCGATGCCCGAGACGTTCGCCGGGAAGTGCATCACGCTGACTCCACTCGATGTCGCGAGGGACGTGGTAGAGCTTTTCGCCATCTCGCACGCCGATGAGGAGGCGCGCAATCTTTGGCGCTACATGCCGTGCGGGCCGTTTGCCGATGTGGAGGCGCACGCCGCATTTCTCCGCGAATGGAAGGCAAAGCCCGACGTGATCGCATTCACGGTGCGCGATGCTTCCACGCGGCGCTGCGTCGGCAGCATCTCGCTGATGAATATCCGCCCAGAGCACGGCGTGGCGGAGCTTGGCTTCATCTGGTATGCGCCGGGCGCGCAACGGACGAAGGTGAACACCGAGGCCAATTACCTGCTGTTGCGTCACTGCTTCGAGGGCTTGCGATACCGGCGCATGGAGTGGAAA
>JBEBGK010000460.1:0-3979 GCA_040081515.1 Chthoniobacteraceae bacterium | reverse complement strand
ACTCGGCAGACTGAAGCTCGGCGGGAATGAGTTCGACGGATTGAGCGCCTCCTTTTCGTGGGACGGGGCGCGCTGGGCGGTGCGGGATGCGGTGCTCCGGCATCCCGGTGGCGGTGAACTCAAGGCGGATGCCCAGCAGGACTACGACGACTCGGGCAAGGGCGAGTTCCGCATCGGTGTCACGAGCACATTGAAACCGGATCTGCTCGCGCCGCTGCTCGACGCGAAGGGATCCGCCCGCCTTGCGCTGTTCAAATTTCACGACGCCCCGGTGCTCACGTTGAGCGGGCGCGGCTCATCGCCAGGCCTCGACACACTCTCCGCCGCCGGGCAGGTGCAGTTCGGACGCGTCTCCTACCGCGGCGTCGAGGCGAGAAGAGGCGACGCGCGTTTCCGTTACCAGGGCCGGGTGATCACGGTGGATTCCTTCGATGTGACGCGCGCCGAGGGCGCGGCGAGCGGCGGTCTCGTGTTCGATTTTGGCAACGACACCGTGGAGGCGCTGCAGGTGCGCTCGACGCTGAACCCGCCCGATGCCGCCCGATGGGTGGACCCGGACATCCTGCCCGAGGTGACGCCTTACCGTTTCGGCAAACACCCCCCGTCCGTGCTGATCGATGGCCTCTACGACTGCCGCAAAGGGGGCACACGGACGCGGCTGAATGTCACCGTCGATGCCCCGAACGGACTGGACTACACGTTCATCGGAAAGGAACTGCGCTTCGGTCCCGCGAAGGGAAAGCTGTTTTTCACCGATGAGCGCCTGAAGCTCTCCGACACGCGCGCGGAACTTTTCGGCGGCACCGTGACCGGCGACGGGAGCATCTCGCTCCTGCGATCGAGCCCGGGACACACCGCGTCCGTCCGCATCTCGGGCGTCAATTTCGCGAGCCTCTCGAAGCTGTACTTCGATTACGAAGGCTCGGAGGGCCGGATCGATGGCAGTTACAATTTCACCGGCAGGGGCGATGACGGCCGCTCGATGCGCGGCGAGGGCGAGGTGCGGGTGACCGATGGAAACGTGTTCGCAATCCCGTTCCTCGGCCCGCTCAGCGATATCCTGAACCGGATCGTCCCCGGGCTCGGCTTCAGCAAAGCGCACCGGGCTGCCGCGTCATTCGGCGCCGCCGATGGAATCATCACGACGAAGGACTTCAACGTCACGGGCAAGGGCTTCTCCATGATCGGCGACGGCAGGATCTGGTTCGCCGACGACCGGATGGATTTCGACGTCCGCATCAACGCGCAGGGCCTGCCGGGCGTCCTGCTGTTTCCGGTCAGCAAGCTGTTCGAATACCGCGCCCAGTCGAAATTTTCCAAGCCCGAGTGGCGGCCGAAAATGATGCCGCGGATCGGCGGGGAACGCCCACAGTAGCCGCCGCAGGTCGTCCGCGCGCCACCCTTTGCGCTTTCCCGTCATCCGCCTCCGCGATAAATGGCGCGCTTCATGAAAATCCTCGTCACCGGCGGCGCCGGGTACATCGGCAGCATCTGCGTCGAACAGCTCCTGAACACGGGCCACGAGATCACCGTCTTTGACAATCTCACCGAAGGCCACCGCGCCGCCGTGGACCCGCGCGCCGCGCTCATCACCGGCGACCTTCAGCAGCGATGCGACATCGAGGATGCCATGGAAAAAACGCGCCCCGAGGCGGTGATGCACTTCGCCGCAAATGCGCTCGTCGGCGAAAGCATGACGAATCCCTCGAAGTATTTTCGCAACAACGTCTTTGGCGGCATCAACCTCCTCGACGCCATGCACGCCGCCGGCTGCAAGCGCCTCGTCTTCTCCAGCACCTGCGCGACCTTCGGCGTCCCCGAGCGCATGCCGATCGACGAGACTTTGCCCAAGTGCCCGATCAATCCGTATGGCGAATCGAAGTTGATGTTCGAGAAGATGCTCCGCTGGTACGACGAAATCCACGGGCTCACCTACGTCGCGCTGCGGTACTTCAACGCCGCCGGCGCCAGCGAGCGCTTCGGCGAGGACCACCGCATCGAGACGCACATCATCCCGAATGTCCTCAAGGTCGCCCTCGGTCAGAAGTCGCACTGCGAGATCTACGGCACCGATTACCCGACGCCCGACGGCACCTGCATCCGCGACTATATCCACATCCTCGATCTCGCGCAGGCCCACATGCTCGCGCTGACCGCGCCGAAGAGCGCGTGCTACAACCTCGGCACCGGCGGCGGCACGAGCGTGCGCACGATCATTTCCACCTGCGAAAAGGTCAGCGGAAAAAAAATCGCCGTCGTCGAAAAGCCGCGCCGCCCGGGCGACCCGCCACGGCTCATCGCCGACTCGAAAAAAGTCCGCGCCGAACTCGGCTGGAAGCCGCAGTTCGAGGACGTGGAAAAAATCATCACCAGCGCCTGGGCCTGGCATGTGAAGCACCCGCGCGGCTACGGCGGGTAGTCAGCGCCCCGTCCGGGGCCCGGCCGCGTTCGCGTTCCGACGCTACGCCTTCCCGAGCCCGAATGCCTCGTGGACCACATTCGCGCCATCGACGATCTTCGCCTCGTCCACGATCACGGCGGTCTTGATCTCGGAGGTCGAGATCATCTGGATGTTGATGCCCGCCTTGCTGAGCGCCTCGAACATTTTCGCAGCCACGCCGCTGTGGCTGCGCATGCCGACACCGATGATGCTGAGCTTGGCGATGCCGCCCTGGCTTTCGAGCGCGGCGGCGCCGATCTCCTTCGCGACCGGCCCGAGCGCGGCCTGGGCCTTGGGCAGTTCGTCCTTGTTCAGCGTGAACGAGATGTCCGTCGTGCCGTCGTGCGACACGTTCTGCACGATCATGTCGATGCTGATGTTCGCCCCCGCGATGGTGGTGAACACCCGCGCGGCCACGCCGGGCCGGTCGGGGACGGCGCGGACGGTGACCTTTGCCTGGTTCTTCTCGATGCTGACGCCGCGGACGACCACGGCCTCCATGCTCTTGGTTTCTTCTTTCACGATGGTGCCTGGGTTGTCGTTGAATGAACTGCGGACCTCGAAAATCACGCCGAATTTCTTGGCGAACTCGACCGAGCGGCTCTGCATCACCTTCGATCCGCTCGATGCCATCTCGAGCATCTCGTCGAAGCTGATCTCGTCGATCTTTTTTGCCGTGGGGACGACGCGCGGGTCGCACGTGTACACGCCGTCCACGTCCGTGTAGATCTGGCAGAGGTCCGCCTTCACCGCGGCCGCGATCGCGATGGCGGTGAGGTCGCTGCCGCCGCGCCCGAGGGTCGTGATGCGCTTGTCCCGCGTCTCGCCCTGGAATCCGGCGACGATGCAGATGTAGCCGTCGTCCAGATGGCCCTTGAGCTGCTTCGGGGTCAGGTCCGCGATCTTCGCGCGGGTATGGCCGCCGTCCGTGACAATGCCGGCCTGCGCGCCGGTGAGCGAAATCGCCTTCCTGCCCATCGCGTTGATCGCCATCGCCGTGAGCGCGATCGTCGTCTGCTCGCCGGTCGCCAGCAGCACATCCATCTCCCGCTCCTCGGGGGCCGGCGAGACGTCCTTCGCGAGCTTGATGAGCGAATCCGTCACGCCGCTCATGGCCGAAACGACCACGACCACCCGGTTGCCCTGATCCTGGGTGGCGATCACGCGGCGCGCGACATTCTTGATGCGCTCCGGATTCCCGACGCTCGTGCCTCCGTATTTCTGGACGATGAGGCTCATGGAAGTGGCACAGTCCGTCCCGGCTGTGGGAAAGGCGGCCGGCGCGGCGCGAGAACACGCGACCCCGGGCACGACAGGCGGGACGCCCGTCCCACTCCGACAGGCGGGACGCCTGCCCCACGTTGTTGGACGATGAGGCTCATTGAAAAAGGGCGCGGAGATTTGCGCGGCGATCCCGAGGTGTCAATGGCGAGGGTGATGCTCGGCTCTTCCTACTCATGCTCATGCTCCTGCTCACCTCAGAGGCGCAAGGAGCATGAGTCACAAGCCGGGCGCCCTCTTCGGCCTTGTGACTCATGC
>JBEBGK010000459.1:0-3982 GCA_040081515.1 Chthoniobacteraceae bacterium | reverse complement strand
GCACGTATCTGCGCAGCGATGCGGAATTCACGCTTCTGCCCGGCGAGGAGCGCAGCGATTTTTCGCATACCGTCGTCGGCGGGGATGTCCGCTGGAGCCATCATCAGTTCCAGGTGCTGGGCGAGGTGATGGCGTCCCGCTTCGCCACTTCGTCGGCAGGGAATCAGGATTCGCTCGCGTATTACCTCGAGGGCCGCTGGAAAGTGAACAGCACGATCTTTCTCGCGACCCGCTGGGCGCAGCAATGGAATGATGACTTCGCCCCCGAGGCAGGCGGCGGCATCCGCGGCTACACGCGCGAGATCTGGCGGGCGACCGCGGCGGCGGGATTCCGTGTGACCGAGAACGTCCTGGTGAAAGCGGAATACAGCTACAACGGCGCCGATGCGAAGGAGAACGTCTTCGCGCTGGGGTTCGGCCTGCGGTTCTGAACGGACGCGTCTATTCCTTGAAGTCCGTGTCGGCCTTCTCGAGATCGAGTTCCTTGATCCACGCATTGCGGTAGCGCACGTCGTGGCCTTCGCATTGCAGTTTCAATCCTCCCGGCGTTTCGGTGATGCCCTTTCCACCGTCGTTCCCGCCGTCGAGCCCGGACTTCGCGCCGCCCCAGACTTTGTGGATGGTCACGTTGGTGTGGACCTTGATGCCGTTGAAGAACATCGAGACGAGCGGCTTCTCCACGAGCTTGCCGTCCTTGAACCGCGCCGCGCGGAAGGTGATGTCGTAGGAATTCCATTTCCCAGCGCCGTTGTAGGCGTGGTAGGGCGACTCCGTCTCGTTAATCACGGCGCCCATGCCGTGCTTGGTCTTGTCACCATCGAGCACCTGGATCTCGAAACGGTTCTGGAGATACACGCCGCTGTTGCCGCCGGGTTTCATCACGAGAAATTCGATGTGCAGCCTGCAGTCGCGATGGGGCTTCTTCGTCACGATGTCGGCCGTGCCGAATTTGCCGCCGTCCGCTGCCCGGTCGTCCGTCATCACCGTGGTGCCCTTGTCCACCGGGTCCTCCACGATCTTCCACTTGATGGGCATCGCCGACTTGAAGCCGGGGCCCTCCCAGTAGATCCACTTCTCATCGAGCATCGCGCGTGAGCCGTCGATGATGACCTCCGCTCCCGGTAACGGCGGAGCGCCGACGCCGACGCCGCCGGGCGCTGCGGGAATGGCGATGAAAAGAAGCGCGGCGATGGTGAGGAGAGGGGACTTCATGCGAGGCGGGTGGTTGGTGGTTGCACGGAATCAAGCCCTGCGTCCTCGAAACCTTGGCCGGGATTTTCAAACGGAGGACCGCGTTCCCTGAAGCGCGATCTCGATGCGCTAAAGCTCGCGCTCGATTTTCAACGGCTCACCCGGTTTGAGCTGATGCATCTGCTCGGTGAAGTCCTGCCAGTGCTGCAATTGCCCGACGTGAAAACCGCGGGTGGGCTGGGCGCAGCCGCCGGATCGGAATGCGCCGATGCCGACCGAGAGCGTCGCAGTCCAGCCATGCGTCGCCTCGAGTTCGTCGGTGACGTGCAGGCGCCCGTTGGACCATACGAGCGAACGGTTGAAACGGAATGGCGCGGTCTTCAGGTGGGGGACAAGGTGTCTGCCACAGCCGTTGCGTGCGAGTCGCGGCAGCACCTTGCCGATGGTGCCCATCGCCACCCGCCGGAGGACGATGCCCGGGGTGGTCATCCGCGTCCGGCTCGCGATGACGAGCTTGCCGCGGATGCGGATGGCGTGGCCATCGAGTTGAATCTTATGGTGGCCGACCTGGTCCGCGATTGCGGTCGCGAAGTGATGCTTCGTGTGCGTCTGCACGCTGAGCTGCGTGTCGGAGGCGATGAGCCTGCCGTCGCGCCACAGCTTGAAGATCCCGCCGCGGTTCAACCCGACGTAGAGTTCGCAGCCGTCACGACGATCGATGAGCAGGCCGGCCTTCTTGAAATAGCGCCGTCCGGTCGGGCGCGGCCCGACGGGAGGGCGGGCCTCCACCCAGTCCTGCCATGCGAGGAGGAAGCTCCAGCATCGGCGGGCCAGCAGCCGATGGTCGCCATCGCGCGCATCGGGTGACATCGGAAGTCCCTTCAGGAATTGGTCGTTGACCGCCAGCGCCTCCGGGAGCCAGTGGCCTGCGATTTCGAATCCGTGCGGGAAGAGGCCCGTCGCACCCACCGTTCCATATTCGCCCCCGAACGAGCCGTCCGGGTGGACAAAATCCGCGGCGAACTGAATGCCCGCGGTCAGCGCGATCCGCAGTTCGTGTGACGGCGCGAGTTGATGCAATTGCGCGAGCAAGCCGACGATCAGGGTCTGGCTGGAGGGATCGGCGCCGTCATTCTCCGGGAACCAGCCTTCGTCATTCTGCGAGCGCAAAAGTTTCTCGAGCCGGTCCGTTTTCGCCCTCGCCCAGCGCTCCGTGCCCAGGAGGCGCGCCGCCTTTTCCAAAGCGAGGACCGTGAGCGCGAGCGGAGTGGCATCGCGCGAACGATCCTTCTGGCTCGCGAGCCAGTCGGCGCGGCGGGCGAAGAACTGGAGCATCTCGGTGTTGTTCAGGCCGAGAATCGAGTAGGCGTCGAGGCAGGCGAGGAGCGAGGACGCGGCGGCCGGGACGGATTTTTCGAAGGGGAAACATTCGTCGCACGAGCCGTCGGGATGGGTGCTGCGGGCCGCGTAGAGGATGCCGGCCTCCACCCAGTGCCGCAGCGCGCGCTTGCGATGGAAGAGGTTCCCGGGAATCTCGAGCGAGTAGGCGAGCGCGAGCGGCAGCACGGCCTCCGCCGCGGAGCCGCTGGGAAAGTCGATCGACCGGCGGTGCCAGTAGTCCGGATCGAAGCAGCCGTAGGTCGGCGAATGCGGGTCGCGATCCTGGCGGCCGAGCAGCGACGGAATGAGCACGAGCGCCCGGCGGGCGAATCCGTCGCGCGGGCTCGCGACGGGCAGGGAACGCTGGATCGGGCTTGCTGTGGCGGTGTCTTCCATCGCTGTTCAATGTTCCGACTTGGCGGCGCGCATACAAGCCGGAGTTGTGGAGGTGGCGTTCACGGGTGAGGCCGGATGGTGTTTCCCCGATGCCCCGACGGGGAAGCGCAAACTTTGCCTGCCGCAGCCGCGGTCAGGCCGCCTGTTTCAGTTCCGCAAAGAAGAGCCGGCCGGCAGCGGTCTGAAGGACGCTGCTGATCGAGACGCGAACATTCTTTCCCACGAACCCGCGGCTGTGGTTGACGACGATCATCGTGCCGTCCGTGAGGTAGCCGACGGCCTGGTGCGGCTCACGGCCCTCCTTGGTGAGCGTGAGCGCGACCTCATCCCCGGTGCTCAGCGGCGGGCGCAGCGCCCTGCCAAGGGAATGCAGGTTCAGCGCGACGATGCCCTGCAGGCGCGCGATGCTGCAGAGGTTGCCGTCGTTGGTCACGATGCGCGCATTGGTGATCTTGGCGAGCTGCACGAGTTTCGCGTCCACTGCGGAGAAGGGATCGAGGGCGCCGTCATGGATGGTGACGGTCAATGCCGGGTTCCGTTGCATCTCCTGGAGACGCGAGAGGGCGAGGCGGCCCTTCTCGCGTTTCGCCGGGTCGTGGGAATCGGCGAGCATCTGGAGTTCATCGAGGACGAACCGCGGGATGATGAGCGAATTCGGAAGAAACGCGGTCGCGATGATTTCCGGAAGGCGTCCGTCGATGATGACGTTTGAGTCCACGAGGATCGGGGCGTCGTTCGCGCTCTCCTCGCGGAAACGGATGTATGGAATGATGAGCGCGAATTCGTCCCGGTTGCTGCGCACGGCGAGCATCATGCCGATGTAGCCAAACGTCGCATAGACGACGAGACCGATGAGCCACTGCACGTCGGGCGGCGTCTGGTAAAAGACCCCCGAGGCGAGCAGGAGTCGCGAGGCGATGAATCCCAGCAGGAGACCGAACGTGGCTGAGGAGAACATCCGCAACGAGAAACCCTTGAGCAGGCTGTCGGCGAGAATCACCGCGAGGCCGAAGGC
>JBEBGK010000458.1:0-3985 GCA_040081515.1 Chthoniobacteraceae bacterium | reverse complement strand
GTTTGCGGGCGGCGCGAAGTTCGGCGGCGTCGTGGCCTTCGTCGGGCGTTTCGTCGGCGAGGCGCCTTTCCAGCACGTCGCTGAAGGGATCGTCAGGCGGGAGGTTCAGCCGGTCGCGGGCTTCGAGGATCTGGTTGAGGAGGAAGGTCGCCTCCTTGTTGGGAAGGATGGGGATGAGCCTGCGGCAGACGAGGATGCCGAGTTCCGTATGGCGTGAGCAGAGGATGCCGTAGGCGAGTTTCAGCAGCGTCTCCGGGTCCGTCTCGCGGAGGATGTCCCGTGCGGTCTCGGCGAGCACGGAGAGTTCGGCGACGGAATCGTCGCGGACGAGCAGGAGGCGGATGCCGTCGCGCAAATCTTCGATGGGCTCATGGCGGGTGTGGGCGGCGACCATGCGTTCGGCGATGTCCTTCCGCTGCTGGCGCATGACGAAGAAGATGGCGAAGTCCCACTCCTCCTTGCGTTCTGCATCCCAGTCCACGACCTCGAAGTATTCCGCCGCGCGATCCAACAGCAGCAGGCCGGTGAGTTGCGTGATGTAGGCCCGGCGGAGGTTCGCCGGGATTTTGCGCGGGTCCAGCCGCTCCAGTTCGAAGCGCGGCAAGGCCGTGATGCGCGATTCCGTGAGCCCGGTCTCGGGTTCGGCACGAAGTTCGGCGTGGGTCTTGCCCGCGACCTCCGTGGAGAAGTGCAGGCGTTCCTGATCCGTTTCAAAGCAGCAGTGCTTGTACTTTTTGCCGCTGCCGCAGTGGCAGCGTTCGTTGCGGCCAAGCTTCTCGACGGCGCGTCGCATCGGACGGCCATGCGCCAGGGTGTTTGGTGCTTTCTCAGGGACCATGGCCAGCGCCGGCGCGGCGTAGATCGCGATGGTGGCTTCGGCGACTTTCTCGGTGTGCGGCTCCAACTCCTCCCGAGCGATCACCGGGAACTTTTGTCGGAGCACGGCAAGGAAGCCGTCGTCCTTCGCCTTGCTGGCTGCCGCCGCGAGATACCGGAGCGTGCCCACGTTGATGTTCGGGAGCCGGGCGAGACGCCGCGCCTCGCCAGCAAATTCGGGTGGGAATTTCCCATCGCGCCGCTCTGCGCACCACGCCGCGACGATGAAGAGAGTGGCGGCGTGGATCTCCGGGGCGAGCACGGTCGAAGCCTGCGCGGCCATCAAAGCGCCCGGCACGTCGCCATCCATTTTCCACGCGAAGTTTCCGAGCATGTCCGGACTGCCGGCGAGCGCGGCGCCTCCCACAAGATGCTCAGCACTCACCCGGCGTCCAAGGTGGAGTGCTGCCGTGGTAATCAGCAGGAAGCCCAGTTGATCGCCCGTTGCAATGGCCTCGGCGATGACCGCCGCGAGCGCCTCATCCGTCTGTGGCAGAAGCACCGCGACCTCCTGAACTGAGGGCTGGCAAAACTGGGAGTGATCAATCGTTTCCCGGAGATTTCCGTCCATTGGGCTGTGTTCCCATCTGCCCCAACCATTCGTCGCGGGCAAATCGGAATTCCGGCAGACTTGGAGAGGTGGGATCTGGTGACTTGGGGAAGAGGGGACTGGGAGAGGGGGGAGACGGCGAGACTGGTTGAGTCGTCAGGCTTCGCCTTCGGGATGAATGGAGAGGCGTCGCAAGCGGGCACGGTGTGGCTCGATCACCAGCAGGCCACCGGATTCCAAGGCATCGGCCGCGACTTTCAGCAGTGCGCAGACTCGCGCCTGCTGTGCCGCCTCCAATTCATCGCGCAGACGGAGAGATACGATGCTGGGTGCGCCGGCCTGCGTGCGAAAAAGGAGTTCGGCGAAATCCGCATCGAAGAACGCCGCAAGCTCGAAGGCACCGAAGGCCGGTGCGATGAACCAGACACCCTCACTCCCCGACGCCCGTCCGCGTTCTGACCGTTTTCGGTGCGGCGGGCTCGAAAGCAAATTCCTGCAGTCAGTTGCAGTCAGTCGATCCGCATCGACCGCCCCGTGTCCAGCGCGGCAGATAACCAGTTTGCCGAATCCGGAAAATGAGGCTACGTAAGCGCCCGATGTCGGACTCCTTTGGCAAACGCGATACGATGCCCATGACGTGGATGGGCCGGGTGCCCGTGTACGCGTCCACTGTCCTCGTCGCGATCCTCGTCGCCGGCATGGTGGCGACGGTCCTCCTCAAGTCCGCCCAGGTGGACATCATCCCGTTTGCCTTCAACCCGCCCGGGTTCTGGAAAGAGGCGCACGTGTGGCAGCTCCTGACGTTTCCGCTCATCGACTTCCCCAGCTTCTTCTACGTTTTCGGGCTCTTCTTCATCTACTGGTTTGGTGTGGGCCTGGAGACCTTCCTCGGGCGCCGCGTGCTGCTGCGGCTGCTCTTCCTGCTGTGCCTGGTGCCTGCGCTCACGGCGACGGCCTGGTGGCTGGGAGGCCAGCCCATCCGGCTCAGCGGTTCGAGCAACCTCGCGATCGGGCTCTTCATTGCCTATGCGACGCTCTATCCGAACGTGGAGATGTGGAACTGGATCACGATGAAGTGGCTCGCGTTTGCCGGCATCGTTTTGAATTCCCTTATGTTTTTCCCCGATCGCCAGTGGGAACTCCTCACGGTGTTCCTCTCCGCGTGTGCCGCCGCGCATTTCTACACGCGTTACGAGCAGGGCCACTGGGTGATTCCGCGTCTGCGCCTGGTCCGGCGCAAGCCGGCGCTGCGCGTCCTGCCGCGTTCGGAGGAGACGCGGCGCTCGATACCCCGACAGGAAATCCCGGACGACGAACTGGAATCGGAAGTGGACGGCCTGCTGGAAAAGATCGCGCGCAACGGGATCGCGAGCCTATCGGCGAAGGAACGCGCGAGGCTCGAGCAGGCACGGGAGGAATTGCTGAAAAAGGAACGCAAGTGACGGCCTGCACCGCCCCGGCCGGCGGCGGGACGCCGGCCCGCGATCGATGAACACGCCCCCTCCGCCGGACGCCAGCTACGTCAATGCGATGTCGCATTTTTACCGCGGTGAAATCGGGCGCATCATGGCCTGGCGGGCGCGACTGGACAACACGACCAACTGGGCCATCACGACCACCTCGACAATTTTCACCGTCGCCTTTTCCATCGAGCGGGTTCCGCACATCATCTTCCTCTTCAACATCGGGATCGTGTCGATCATGCTCTGGATCGAATCGCGTCGCTACCGCTTCTACGACGCCTTCCGCGCGCGGGTCCGGATGCTGGAGGCCCATTTCCTCGTGCCCATCGTCTCGCAGAACGCGAATCTGCTCCAGGGCGACTGGCGGAAGCTGCTCTGCGAGGATCTCTTGATCCCCGGATTCAAGATCTCTGCATTCGACGCGGTCGCGCGCCGGCTCAAGCGGAACTACGTGTTCATCTACCTCGTCATCCTCGTCGCGTGGGTGACCAAGATCTTTCTCCATGCCCATCCGCCCATCACGGAATGGTCCTCCTTTTACGCGGCGCTGAGCGTCGGGACCTCCATTCCCGGATGGCTCGTGGCCGCCGTCTTCTTCGCGACATTCGCCTCGGTGACCGGCGTCGCGCTCTGGGTCGGGCTCCGGCCATCGGGTGAGTTCACCGACTTCGGCCCGCGGCGGAACTGGAAGATCTGACGATGACCGAGGCCCCTCTGCCAAAGACCGCTGCCGAGGCGCTCGATCCGCGTTTTTCGCCGCTCGATCGCCTCTTGCGAATCATGTCCCGGCTGCGTGCGCCGGATGGCTGCCCGTGGGATCGCGAGCAGTCGCATGCCACGCTCCGTGCAACCGTGATCGAGGAGGCCTACGAAGTGGCTGCGGCGATTTCATCGGGCGACGAGGAGAACCTGCGCGAGGAACTCGGCGACCTCCTCTTGCAGGTCGTCTTTCACGCCCAGATGGCACGCGAGCGGGGCGATTGGGATTTCGATTCCGTGGCCGCCGGCATCGTGGAGAAGCTGGTGCGCCGGCATCCGCATGTTTTCGGCTCGGAGAATGCGGCGACTTCCTCCGACGTGCTGAAACGCTGGGAGG
>JBEBGK010000457.1:0-3996 GCA_040081515.1 Chthoniobacteraceae bacterium | reverse complement strand
GGGGGCCGCAGCGGACAAGCCGCCGGTCATCGCCGGGTTTATTCCTGACCTGGCAGGAGCGATTGTCGTGACGACACCATCAGAAGTGGCATCGGATGTGGTGCAGAAGTCGGTGACCTATGCCCGGGATATCGGTATCAAGGTCATGGGCATGGTCGAAAATATGAGCGGTTTTATCTGCCCGGACTGCGGCAAAAAGTACGACATTTTCGGCAGCGGCGGCGGACAGCGGGAGGCCGATCGGTTGAAGGCGCCGCTGCTCGGCCAAGTGCCGATCGACATCCCGACCCGCGAGGCCGGCGACAAAGGCGCGCCGATTGTCATCGCGGACCCGGAGAGCGCCGTCGCGAAGAGCTTCGCGGACATCGCCCGCAAGCTGAGCACGGTGCTGCCGGTTTAGCACCCCGTTGTTTTTCCGGAACGCGCCTGCTCGTTGTCGGGCTCGAGGAGAAGGCCCGTCAGACTTTTTGCTGGGAGAGATAGGCGTCTGCCAATGCTCTGCGGCTGAGTTTGCCGCGCTCGTTGACGGGGAGCGCATCCACCATCCAGAAATCCCTCGGCACCTGCCAGCCGGGCAGGCCTTCGCGGGACCAGCGCGACAACTCGGAGGCGGATACCTTTCCGGCGACGCATGCGATGGGTTCCTCGCCTCGCAGCCGGCTCGGCACGCCAAATACCACCGCCTCGCGGACACCGGGGCATTCGCGCAGTCGCAATTCGATCTCGGCGGGGTTCAGTTTTCGGCCGGCGACGTTGATGAAGTCGCTGACCCGGCCGCTGAGGACCAGCCCCTGTGCCGTCTTGCGCACGAGGTCGCCGGGGACGAAGCGGCCATCGCCGAGGACGGTCGTGTCCGGCTCGGGAAAGTATCCCTCGCCGACGGCGGGACCATGCACTTCGATCCGCCCGGTCTCCTCGTCGTGAACGAGTCGCACGCCGCGCATCGGCTGGCCGACGCATCCGTCCCCGGTTTCATCCTCGCCCGCGTCGTAGGCGATGCCGCCGCATTCGCTGCTTCCGTAGAAGCTGTGGATTTTCACCGCGAATCTCGCGCGGAACGTGTCGGCGGTCGTCTTCGTCAGCGGCGCGCCGGCGCTGATGCAGAGCCGCAGGCGCGGCAGCGGCATCGGATCGAGTTCCGCGAGCTTTTGGAAAAAGACCGGCAGACCGGGGAACACCGAGGCACCGGACCGCGCGAGGCCGTCGAGCAAGGCGCGCGGCAGGCGCTCCTCGGTCGCGACCACGGGCACGCCACGGCAGAGCAGCGGAGTCACGAGGTTGCTGAATCCGTAGCTGTGCGACCACGGGATGACGCCGTAGTTCAGGTCCTCCTCGCGGATGCCCATCGTGTCGCAGACCGCCTCGCAATCGGCGACCAACTGCGCCGCGCGGAATCGAATCGCGCGCGGTGCGCCGGTGGTTCCCGAAGTGAGCTTCAGGAAATCCGCATCGACTCTCCCTGAGGAATCGATTCGCTCGATGACGAGCGAGCCGTCCGGTGCCGGCGCGATGAACGCGGATGCGTGGCAGACGGCGAGTGCCGCGCTGAGCGCTCCTTTTTCCAGCGAGCGATCGACCGGCAAGGGGATCAATCCACTCCGCCACGCCGCAAGCAGCAGCGAGGGGAACCGCGCGTCATTTCCCAACCGCATCGCGACGACGGCTCCCGGGAGCAGCCCCTCGAGCATCGCTTCATGCGCGCCGGTTTCCGCATGGATTCCGGCGAAGGTGCGCAACACGCCCCCGTCGGCTGCCAGGATCGCCGGCGCGTCGCCGCGGCGGGCGCGGGTGGACTGCCATGCGGCGAGGATTGGATTCGGGTGATTCAGAGGGGACATTGTTGGCCGGACTTTTTAATTGCACAAAGCGAAAGCGCCGATAGCTTGCCCGCCCCTTTTCCAAGCAACTGCCATGAAAGCCGAAATCCATCCCGATTACAACGACACCACCATCTCCTGCGCATGCGGAACCGTGATTCACACCGGTTCGACGCGCAAGGACCTCAAGGTGGGCATCTGCGCCTCGTGCCATCCGTTCTTCACCGGGGAGCAGAAGTTCGTGGATACCGCGGGCCGCATCGAGAAATTCTCGAAGCGCTACGGCACCACGACCCTTCGCCGGACCAAGGCCGCCAAGGCCTAGCGCCGTCATTTTTGATCTTCGCGACGGTGGGGACGCCCTGTGCGTTTCCACCGTTTCGCTTTTCTGACACCCGCCATCCATGGATTTCGCACCGCTCATCGACAAAAAGCGCGAGCGTCTCGCCGAGGTCGAGGCTGCCGTGGCGTCGCCGGATCTCTACAATAACGCGAAGCGCGCCCAGGAGCTCCTGCGCGAGCACAACCGCCTGAAGCAGACGGTCGCGGTGTGGGACGCCTTCCAGAAAACCGGGCGCGAACTCGCCGAGAACCGCGAGATGGCGAGGGGCGACGACGAACTCGCCGAGATGGCCCGCATGGAGGTGCCGGAGCTGGAGAAACGGTGCGAGCAGCTCGAGCGCGACGTGCAGATGGCGCTGCTCCCGCCGGACCCGAATGAGAACCGCGATGCGATCATGGAAATCCGCGCGGGCACCGGTGGCGATGAGGCGGCGCTCTTCGCAGGGGATCTTTACCGCATGTATTCCCGCTATGCGGAGACCGTCGGGCTGAAGATCGAGCCCCTCGAATCATCCCCAAGCGACCTTGGCGGCTACAGGGAAATCATTTTCAAGGTCAGCGGCGAAAGCGTCTTCCGGAAGCTGCGCTTCGAGAGCGGCGTCCATCGTGTGCAACGCGTCCCGGCGACCGAGACGCAGGGCCGCATCCACACGAGCGCCGCGACCGTGGCCGTGTTGCCCGAGGCCGAGGAGGTCGATTTCGAACTCAAGCCCGACGAACTGCGCATCGAAGTCTGCCGCTCCGGCGGCCCCGGCGGCCAGGGCGTGAATACGACCGATTCCGCCGTGCAGGTGATGCACATCCCCACCGGCACGATCGTCCGCTGCCAGGACGGGCGCAGCCAGCTCAAGAACAAGGAAAAGGCCCTGACCATCCTGCGCTCGCGGCTGCTGGAGAAGAAACAGCGCGAGGACGACGAGAAATACGCCGCACACCGCAAGAGCCAGATCGGAAGCGGTGACCGCTCGGAAAAAATCCGCACCTACAATTTCCCGCAGAACCGCGTGACGGATCACCGCATCGAACTCACGCTCTACAATCTCGATCGATTCATGGAAGGCGACATCGGCGGAATCATCGAGGGACTCCAGCACGCGGATCTCAAGGACCGTCTGGCCGAGGCCAGCTCGACCAACTGAACAACGATGCGGACGGAGGTATCCGCGTCAAGTTTGCCCGCCGCACCCGCCATCGCCGGGGGAAAAATCCTCCGTGACGGAAGGATCGCGCCCGTCGAGCCGGCGAAGCAGCAGGTCCATCGCCGTCTGTGAGACCAGGTGCTTGAAAGTTTCGCGATCGGTCGGGAAGTGATGCCGCTGCACGAGCGTCTTCCTGCCGCGCTCGGCGAGCGCGACGAAGACGGTGCCCACGGGTTTTTCCGCCGTGCCGCCGTCGGGGCCTGCAATGCCCGTCGTGGAGAGCGCAAAGTCAGCGCCGGCTTTCAGCACTGCGCCCTCGGCCATCTGGCGGGCGACCGGCTCGCTCACCGCGCCGTGTTCGCGGATCAGCGCCGCATCCACGCCGAGCGCGGAGGTCTTTACCTCGTTGGCGTAGGTGACGAAGCCGGCGAGAAAGACCTTCGAGGCGCCGGGCACGCCGGTGATCTGGTTTGCAATGAAGCCGCCCGTGCAACTCTCAGCCGTCGCGATGGTCTTCCCACGCGCCGTCAGGTTTTCGACGACCACCTCCGGCAATTCGCGTTCGTCCGTGGTGAAGATCCATTTCCCCAGCCGCTCGCCGACGATCGCCGCCGCCCGGTCGAGCACCTCCGGTGTGCCGATGAGCCTCAGGTCCACCTCGCCAGGCCGCGCGCAGTATCCCACTTCGAGGCCCATCC
>JBEBGK010000456.1:0-4019 GCA_040081515.1 Chthoniobacteraceae bacterium | reverse complement strand
GTCCTGATCTTCCTCGATTCCATCACCCGCCTCTCGCGCGGCTACAACAATGCCCAGCCGGGCCGCGGGCGCATCATGTCCGGCGGCCTCGACACGAAGGCATTCGTGAAGCCGAAGAAATTCTTTGGCAGCGCGCGCAACACCGAGGAGGCGGGCAGCCTCACCATCCTCGCCACCGCACTCGTGGAGACGCACAGCCGGATGGATGAAATCATCTTCGAGGAGTACAAGGGCACCGGCAACATGGAGGTGAAGCTGGATCGCTACATCGCCGAGCGCCGCATTTTCCCCGCGATCGACCTCTTGCAAAGCGCCACACGACGCGACGAACTCCTCTATCACCCGCAGGAATACGAAAAGATCGCCGTCCTCCGGAAACAGCTCGCGGCGCTCCCGCCGGCCGAGGCGACCGAGGTGCTCCTCCACGCGATCAAGAGCACAAAATCGAACGCGGAGCTGCTCATGGGCGGCCTGCGCGGCTAGGGAACACTCAAAGAATGCACATCAATCTCCATCACAACAGCACGGCCAGGAGCCGCGCCATGGCTCCGGCAGAATGGTCCCGCTAACCGAAACGGCAGAGTCCCTCGCGGCGGTGCTTCCGCACCTGGAACCGCACGAGCCCATCGCCGTGGACACCGAGGCGGACTCGCTGCATTGCTACTTCGAGAAGCTTTGCCTCATCCAGATCAGCGTCCCCGGCTCGGACTTTCTCATCGACCCGCTCGCCGGTTTTGACCTCGGCCCTCTCTGGACGACGTGGGCCGGCAAGCAGCTTCTTTTTCACGGCGCCGACTACGACCTCCGCCTGCTGCGCCGGTCCGGCTGCCCGATGCCGGCGCGCATCTTCGACACCATGCTCGCCGCGCGGCTTTGCGGCATCCCGGGCTTCAGCTACGCAGCCCTCGTCGAACGCTACTGCGGCATCACCATCGCCAAGGCTTCCCAAAAGGCGAACTGGGCGAGCCGTCCCCTCTCCCCGCTGATGCTCGACTACGCCGTCAATGACACCCGGCATCTCTCGAAGATTGCCGGCATCCTCGAGGCGGAACTCCGGCGCCTCGGGCGCATGGCCTGGTTCGAGCAATCCTGCGAACGGGCGATCCGCTCGGCAGAGGCCGACAAGGAGATCGACCCCGAGCAACTCTGGCGCATCCCGGGCAGCGGCCATCTCCGCGGCCGGGCCGCCGCCATTTTTCGGGAACTTTGGAAATGGCGGGATGAGGAAGCTCAGCGGGTGGACAAGCCCACCTTTCACATCCTCCACAGCGAGCGGCTCGTGGACGCCGCCTTGAAGGTGGACGCCGGCGAGCGCATCGAGTTCCGTCATCTCCGCGGCAGCCGGGCCCAGCGATTCCATGAGGCGGCAAAACGCGGCATGGAACTGGACGAGCGCGAGTGGCCGAAGGTCGTCCGCACCCCGCGGCAGCGCCCTTCCCAGGCGCAGTTCGCGCGTTTCCTCGAGCTGAAAAAACACCGCGACCACGTGGCTGAGCAGGTCCAGTTGGACCCCTCGCTCATCGCTGCCAAGGCAATCCTCGAAGGCCTCGCCTTCCGGCCCGAGGAGACTCTCCCGAAGCTGCTCCCTTGGCAGCGCGAATTGATGAAACTCTGACCGCCCCGGGATTCGCGTCTGCGCAATCTCCGGAACGGAAAAATCAGCGCGGCCGCGGCTTGCCCTTGCCCGCGGAAAGCACGAACAGCAGCAGAACAATCGCGGCCGAAACCCCCGCGGCGATCAGGAGGTTCCGATTCCCGGCGACGGTCTTTTCCTCGCCGATGATCGATGAGATCGTTCCCACCGCCGACACCGGGCGATTGACCGTGGTCCCGGGCTTCCCCTCCGCGACTGGCAGGGGCTCCGCGACGGGCTCACCTGCGGCCGCTGCCTTCGGCGGCACTTTGCCGCCATTCCGGTCCCTTTCGATCTCAGCGCGGCTCCGCGCCGCCTCGGCCTTCGATTCCCGAAGCGCCTCCTCCGTTTCCGCCTTTAACTTCGCCTCGTCCACGATGCGTTCGGGCTGCATCTCGGCCTTCGCCTCCGCGGCCTTCTTCTTTTTCTTGGGATTCGCCTCCTCCTCCGCCATGCGCTCCTCCTCCGCGATTCGCTTCGCATCCGCCTCGCGTGCCGCCTTGCGCGCCGCCGACTTCTCCGGCGTCCATCCGTACTCCTGCTGCATCGCCGGAGGCAGATCGTCGAAATCCACCGTCGCCGCCCCCTCCCTGTGGGAGATCCGCACCGCTTCGGCCTCCACCCGCGTGACCTTGATGTCAAAATACGTGACGGTGGGTGTCACCAGATCGACCGCCCTGCCGCTCGCGAGGAGCAGGACAAAGAATACCAAGTGGAGAAGTTTCGCCTTCATGGGCCGGATTTTACCAGCCTCTCAGGCCCGTGCACGCGCTTTTTCGCGACTGGACGCGTAGGAAAGAGGATTCCATCGAAGCCGATGGCATTCCCGGGGAATCGTTTGCATCCTCCCTCACCGGTTGATAGAGCCGTGCCGTCTCCGCACCCAACCATCCCGAGCCAGCGGATCCCTCTCATCACGCGCTCCGATCGTCCACCCGACCCACATGACCGATCCTTTTACAAAATCACGAGCTCTCCACGAGCGGGCCACGCGCAGCATCGCGGGCGGTGTGAACAGCGGCATCCGCAAGATGGAGCAGCCGGTGCCGCTCTACTTCGAGCGCGGCGCGGGTTCGCGGCTTTGGGATGTGGATGGGAATGAATACATCGACTTTGCGACGGGACAGGGGGCGCTGCTGTTCGGCCATGCGCCGCAGGGGCTCGCGGATGCCATCGCGAAGCAGGCGCATCTCGGGACGCACTGGGCGGCGCAGTCGGAGCTGGAAATCGAAGTGGCCGAGCGCCTGCAGGCGATGGTGCCGTCGGCGGAGCGCGTGCGGTTCAATAACTCCGCGACCGAAGTGGTGATGAGTGCACTGCGGCTCGCGCGCGGACTCACGGGGCGGCGGCTCGTGCTGAAGTTCGAGGGGCACTACCATGGCTGGTCGGATGAAGGGCTCGTCGGCTTTGCTCCACCGCCGGATCGCTGGGGTGACGACGAGGAACCGACGCGGTTGCACCCGAGCAAGGGCGTGATTACCGAGGTGCTGGATCAATTTGTCGTGGCCCGGTGGAATGACCCGGCGCATCTCCGACGGCGTGTGGAGAAATATCGTGGCCAGCTCGCGGCAATCATTTTCGAGCCCGTGCTCTGCAACACCGGCTGCATGGAACCGGTGGACGGGATGCTCTCGACGATCCGCGAGCTGTGCGACCGCGAGGGCGCGGTGATGATTGCGGACGAGACGATCACCGGCTTTCGCTTCGGCCCGGCGTCGGCGCAGGGTTTCTACGGAGCGGATCCGGACCTCACGATCTTCGGCAAAGCGATCGGCGGCGGCGTTCCGTTTGCCGCGCTCGCCGGGCGGGCGCGATTCTTCGAGCCGATCATCCGCGGTGAAGTCGTGCATGCGGGAACGCTGAATGGAAACCCGCTCTGCCTCGCGGCGAGCCGCTGGTGCCTCGATGAAATCCTGGCGCTCGGCTCCCGTCATCCCAAAGCATTGGTGAAGCTCGGCACGCGACTGATGGAAGGTGTCGGCAAGCTTGCGCAAGAACACAATGTCCCGCTCCAGCCGCAGGGTCCGGGTCTTGTCTTTCACACCGCGATGCTGAAACCCGGCGCGGCACCGGGGCCGATTCGCGACTATCGCGACTACGTCCGCAGGCACGATGCGCAGCGCTGGACGCACCTGCGGCGCTGCCTGCTGGAGGCCGGAGTCCGCGCGATCGAACGCGGGCTTTGGTTCGTGAGCCTCGCGCATACGGAGGCGGACATCGACGAGGCGCTGAAACGCGCCGCAGTCGCGATGGCGCGTCACGCCCGCGAATGGCAGCCATGAGCAACCGGCCGCGTGTGCTTTGCGCGGGGCTCTTTCACGAGACGCACACCTTCGTGGATGCGCCGACGCCACTGACGGCATTCGAGTTTCGGATGGGCGAGGAA
>JBEBGK010000455.1:0-4022 GCA_040081515.1 Chthoniobacteraceae bacterium | reverse complement strand
ATGCACGCACACCGCCTCGCGACCGGCGAGCCGGTGTGCGTGCATCTCGCGATCGACACCGGGATGGGCCGGCTGGGAATCTGGGAGGCCGAGGCGGTGGAGGCCGCGCGCCGGATCATGGCTCTGCCCGGCGTGCGGATCACCGGCATCGCCTCGCATCTGCCGTCGGCCGATGAGGCCGTTGATTTCACCCGCGGGCAGCTCGCGCGCTTCCACGAAATCGTGAAGGAACTCCGCGCGCTCGGCCTGCGCGATGCGCTGGTGCACGTGGAAAACAGCGCCGGGCTCATTCATTTTCCCCGCGACGCGGAAGGATTTCCAGCCGGAATTGCAACGCGCGCTCACCTGGAAAACCCGGATCGCGCTCGTCCGCGATTTCGGCGCCGGACGGAGCATCAGCTACGGGCGGACATTCATCACGCCGAAGCCGATGCACGTCGCGACCCTGCCCGTCGGGTATGCGGACGGCTATCCGCGGCAGCTTTCCGGAAAAGGGGCCGCGGTGCTCGTGCAGGGGCGACGCTGCGCGGTGCTCGGGCGGGTGACGATGGATCAGATCATGGTGGACGTGACCGGCCTCGACGTCGCACCGGGCGAGGAGGTGGTGTTGCTCGGGTGCCAGGGAAGCGGGCTGATTTCAGCCACCGACCTCGCCTCGCTCGCCGGGACCATCGCCTGGGACATCTTCACCGGCATCGGACCGCGCGTCACCCGCCTGCACCATGAAGGCGACTCTTCTGCTTCCAATACGCCGATTCACGCGTAGTAATCTGGCAACGGGATGTACCAGATCATCTTCAACAAACTGAGCGCCGCGGAGATGGCGGCGCTGCCGAAAGACCTGCAGCTCGACCTGCTCGCCGAGTTCGAGGTCCTGCCGGAAAATCTCGACGACCTCGATCCGGAGAAGTTCGGCAAACTCGAGCGCGAGGGGAAGACCCTTTACCGGTTCCGCGCGCCGGACCACCGCATCTACTTCGAGCGCAGGCCCGAGGGGATCACCGTGCAGCGCGTCCTTCACAAGAACACGCTGAAGGATTTCCTCTTCCGCTCCCATCTGTCCTCGGCGGAGGACGAGCAATTGAGCAAGAAGGACGGCTTCTGGGAACTCATCGAGGCCGGCGCGAATGCCGGGAAGGAGAAATGAACGGACGGCTCTGGGTGTGCGTCATGTCCGGCGTCCTCGTCGCGCATCTGGCGCTGCTGGTCATCATCGCCAATGTCCGCAACCTAGGAAAACCGGCCCCGAAACGAAGCGAGCCGAACTTCATGACGAGCACCGTCACCGTCGTGGACGGGAACGGCCGCAAGCTCCGAGAACGCAGCGAATACACCGTCAGCACCCAGCTTGCCGACGAGGCGACGTTGAAAAAGCTGCCGCCCCCGGCGGGCACGGCGAGTGCGCAGTAGGGTTTCTCCGCAAGACGTTCCACCGGCCGGGCGACGCCCAAAATCATGACTCCCTTCTTCGCCGATGAATCCGAACGCGCGCGCCTTTTCCCCGTGTGCCGCTCGAAGATCTTCCTCGGGCACGCCGCCGTCACGGCGCTGCCGGCATGCGTCGCCGACGCGATGTGCGCCCACATCCGGCAGTCGTGCGAGATGCCGCAGGAATTCGGCGCGGTGCTCCGCGACATCAAGGGAGCCCGCGCGGTCTGCGCGCAATTCATCGGCGCGGAGCCGGAGGAGATCGCATTGCTCGGGCCGACCTCGCTCGGGCTGAGCCTCTTCGCCAACGGTCTCCCGTGGCAGGCCGGCGACGAAGTGGCGTGCTATGCGGGCGACTACCCCGCGAACGTCTATCCCTGGCTCGAATTGCGCAGGCGCGGAGTCGTCGTCCGGCTCCTCCAGCCGGAGCGGCCTGGGGAAATCACCCCGGCGCTCGTCGAGGCCGCGCTCACCCCTCGCACCAGGCTCGTCGCCCTCGCGAGCTGCCATTTTTTCGGCGGATACCGGATCGACGTGGATGCCATCGGCCGCATGCTCCACGGGCGGGGCGTGCTGTTTTCACTCGATGCGATCCAGACGCTCGGCGCATTTCCGCTGAGTGTGGAGCACGTGGATTTCCTGAGCGCCGACGCGCACAAGTGGATGCTCGGCCCGGTCGCGATCGGCATCGTCTATGTGAAGAAGCGCCACTTCGAACTGTGCCGTCCCACGCTGCTCGGTGCATGGAACGTTTACTCGCCGAATTTCCACGCGCAGGACGAGGTGCGGTTCATGCCCACCGCGCAACGCTACGAGCCCGGCGTGCTGAACATCGCGGGGATCTACGGCATGAAGGCGGCCCTCGAGATGTTCCTCCGCATCGGGCCCGAGCGAATCGCCGGGCGCATCCTGGAACTCACCGCATTCCTCGCCGCCGCTCTCCGCGACCGCGGCTACGAACTCCACAGCCCCGCGGCGGGCGCCACCGCCAGCGGAATCACCACCTTCCGTCACCCGCAAAGGAACATGGCGGAACTCCACGCAAAGCTCGACCACGCGGGCGTCGTCTGCTCGCTCCGCCACGATCGCGAAGGCCGCGAATACCTCCGCCTCAGCCCGCACTTCTACAACACCGAGTCCGAACTCACCGCCGTGCTCGGGCATTTGTAACCCCCCGGCAAGGGTCCTGCTTATGGCAGTCTTGCACTTCATCGCAAAATGGTGAGGATGCGCACAGTGCCTAGAATGTCCGTCCGCCCAAAATCAGCCGGGGAGCCTGCAACCGGTGCCGAACCCGTCCGACTCAAGTTCTGGGGCGTGCGGGGCAGCATCGCCACGCCCGGGCCGCAGACGGTGCGGTTCGGCGGCAATACCTCCTGCGTCGAGGTGCGCGCAGACGGGCAGATTGTGATCCTCGACGCGGGCACCGGCCTTCGCCCGCTCGGGATCGCGCTCGGCGCGGAGTTCCGCGAGCGCCCGCAGGAGCTCACCATGCTGATCACGCACACGCACTCGGATCACATCCAGGGCTTTCCCTTCTTCGGTCCCGCCTACCAGTCGCAGAACCAGATCCGTGTGCTCGGCTACGAAGTCGCCCGCCGCGGCCTCGAAGAGGTGCTCGCGCTGCAAATGGAAACCCCCTTCTTCCCCGTGCCGCTTTCCGAGATGCCGGGGAACATCGTCTTCGAGGATCTCAAGGACCCCAGTTTCCAAATCGGCCCGATCCAGGTGACTGCCTGCCGGACGAATCACCCCGGCACCTGCTCCGGCTACCGCCTCGACACCAGCGGCGGAAGCATCTGCTACATCCCCGATCACGAGACGATCGTCGAGCCCTCGGACTCCAAGGCGGGCGCCGTCACGAAAATGATCCAGGACGCGGATCTCGTCATCCTCGATTCGCAATACACGCCGGAGGAATATCGCGAGCACAAGGGCTGGGGCCACGGTTGCATGGATGACGTGATTCAGGTCGCCCGCGACGCGCATGTGAAACGGCTCTACATGTTCCATCACGATCCGTCGCACGACGACGAATTCCTCGACAAGATGCTCCAGCGGGCGAGGCGTCTGGCGATGGGCAGCGGGATGCGCGTCGAGCTGGCGCGCGAGGGCGAGCAGGTGATGCTCGCCTCGAAAAGGCAGTAGCGCGCCCGCCGCGATCAGCGCCGGGGCGTCCTTGCGCCGCGTGCAGCCTTCGCTCTGGCAATCTTCACCGCTTTCCCTTTCCCGCCGCGCGGCTGCGCGAGCCGGTTGATCTGCGCGGCGGCGAATGCCGCGCCGAATCCGTTGTCGATGTTCACGACCGTCACGCCGCTGCCGCAGGAGTTCAGCATGCCGAGCAGCGCGGCGACGCCGCCGAAACTCGCCCCGTACCCGACGCTCGTGGGCACGGCGATCACCGGCTTGCTCACCATGCCCGCGACCGCGCTCGGCAGCGCGCCCTCCATGCCGGCGACGACGATCACCACGTTGGCCGTCTCGATCCGATCCCGCACCGCCAGCAGCCGGTGAATCCCCGCCACGCCCACATCGGTGATCCGGTCCACCCGGTTCCCGAAAATCTCCAGCGTCACCGCCGCCTCGTCCGCCAC
>JBEBGK010000454.1:0-4023 GCA_040081515.1 Chthoniobacteraceae bacterium | reverse complement strand
CGGTAGTTGAAGCGCCACTCGCGTCCGAACTGGCTGGCGATGGCACCGGTCGCGCTGACCTCGCCCACTTTCACCCACGCCTCGGCGAGGTTCGCGTCAAAGGCGCCGTTGCCGTTGATGTCGGTGAAAGGCTCGTTGGCTTCGCGGATGCCGTTGCGATTGCTGTCGGTGAAAGGTTCGGGACCGCTGCCGTTGCCGCCCTGCACGCCGGTGGCGGAGTCGTTGTTCGAGGGGTCGGTGTCGGTGATGTTGTACCACACTTCGGTGACGCTCGGGTCCGCGCGGACCACGACGCCGTACTGCTGGCCGCCGACGGTGTCGCCGTTCGCCGCGGGGAATTTGATCTCACCGCCAGGCGTCTGCGTGTCGTAGTAAAAGGTTTGCGTGAAGGTGTTGTAGATCGACGCGCGTCCGGGCCGCTGGAGAAATGCGCGGGCGCGGGCGACATGGAAGCCCTCGGCGAGGCCGGTGCGCTCCTCGCTGTAGTCGTTGTGCGGGCGCACCTTTGCGGCGGTGGCGTTGAAGCCGGTGATCTGGAAGACGGTCTCCATGCGCTTCTTCAGCGCGACCTCGGTCGGCCCGGTGGGGAATACGCTCGCGGTGACGGCCTTCAGACCGCCGACCTTGTAGCGGAGCACCGTTCCATTCGGCAGCGCGGGAAGCGTGGCGGCCCACCAGTCGGTGATGTTCGCGCCATCGGGATTGCCGTGCTCGGTGTAGTCCATCGCGAGCGCGGACGCGGTGCCCTTTGGCACACCCGCGCTGCCCTCGGGCGCGGAGCCGTCGGTCGTGTAGTAGAGCCACACCTGATCGATCTGGAACTGGTAGCCGCTCTTCACGCGGACCGTGATCGGCTCGCCCGCGGCGGACTGCGGCGCGGGGGAAAATTGCGCGCCGCCGATGTCGCGGTTCACCGCGGGGTCGTGGTAGAGATAAGCGGCCGTGCCGGTGTTGCTGTTGGTGCCGGCGCCGTTGTCGTTCGTGAAGCCCGCGGCGCCGATCGTGCAGCGGTAGGTCTCGGCACCCGAAGAACCGATGACGTTGCGAGCCGTATCGACTGCGGCGAATTTTTCCGCGACGCGGCGGACGAACTGCATCTGCTCGTAGCCCAGGAAGACATCATTCGAGACGCCCGGCGGATTGTCGCGCTTCTCACCGGTCGTCGGGCCGAGCGGGATGTGCGAATTCACATCCACGCCGCCGTCGAGCGAGAGCAGGATGTTCTCCGCGGAGCCGTCGGTGCGGGCGATGAAGCTGAGGTTCGCGCCGCTGGTCACGCGCGGGACGGTGATGCTGTATTTGTAGTCCGTCGCGTTCGTGTCCGGCAGGCCGTAGGGGTTGAAATTCTTGTCGCCGTCGCGTCCGTCCTTGCGCTCGTAGGTGAGCGTGGACGTGGGGCCGCCATTTTGCAGAATGGTGAGCGGTTTCTGTCCGAGCGCCTCCTCCGGCGAGCGCCACGAGAAGGCGAAGTAGCCGCCCGGCGGGACGACGGCGGTGTTCATCTCGCCGGCGTATTTGTAGAAGCCGCCGCCGTAGGTAGAGTAATTGTAGAGATAGGCGCCGCTGTGGAAACTCGTACCGAAGCCGCGCGCCTGGCCGCTGGCGTAGTTGTCATTCATCATGAACAGCAGCACCGCCGCGTCGGCGTCCGTCATGTCGATGTTCTCGCGCTTGTCGAGGCGCTCGTAGGCCACGTAGTCGGCGTCGCTGAACCGTGGAATCTGCTCGCGGTGGATGATGCGCTCGGTGGGATCGAACACCTTCAGCTCCGCGCCGCCACGCGCGAAGTGATTGTGGATATAGGCGAGGTTCGGGAGGCGGCCGTCGGAGTACTGGCCGAGGAAGTTCGTGTTCGCGAGACGCGGAAAGGCCCCGCCGCTCTGGCTGAGCGTGCCGGCGTGGTTGTTGCCGTCGGTGTAGATGATCGGCAGCCCGGCGCGCGTGAGATAATAGGCGTGCTGCAATTCGCGGCGCGCCGCGTAGTCATTGTCGTGGCTCTGCGCGTGCGTGACGCCGAGCCCCGGCGCGAAGCCGCCCCAGCCCGGCTGGTCGTAGCCGCCGAGACCGTTGCTCGGATTGCCGAGCCGGCTGTTCAGGTTGTTCCGCAGGTCATTGTCCACGAGCCGCATCCCGGAATCCCAGTAGCCGCCGTAGCCCGGCGGCTGGCCGAGGTGCTCGCCAAACATCATCGCATCGTCGCGCCCCTGCTCGGTGTTGAAGACGGAGTCGCGGTGGTTGTCCCAGTCGCTGAAGCCGCGCGACAAATTGAACTGCTCCTGCGACTGCCCGAGGTAGCCCGCGCCGGAGCGATCCTTGTCCGCGCCGCTCTGCTGGCCAAAAAAGTAATCCGGCACGTGCTTCACCGCGTCCAGCCGGTAGCCGTCCGCCTTCGTGCGGTCGAGAATCCACCGCGCCGAGCGGATGAGCAGCGCATTCACATCCTCCGGCACAGGATTGCCCATATTGTATTTCCCATCGCCGAAGCCCCACGCTGCCGTCTGCCGCAGAGGATTCGCCCCGTCCACCCCGGTGTCGGTGAACTGCTCGCTGGCTTCGCTGACGTCGTGCTGGCCGTTCGCGTTCGTGTCCACCCAGTCGAACCGTCCGTTCCCCGCCGAGCCCGGTACGCCCGGTACGCCGACATCCAGCCACGGCTCCTTGTTGGCAAAGGTGAACGTCGTGAAGCTACCCCCCGCATTCGTCACCGGGATGGGCAGGTCCGTGTCCAGGTAGAACTCCGGGTTGTCCGGCTGGCGGATGAAGGTGATTTTCGGAATGTCATCGCCCTCGTTGCGCCCGTGATTCGTGTTCGGCGACTCGATGGCGATGTCGATGAGGTCCGCGAGGCCGAGGTTCTGCACCTGCCACGCGGAGTTCCAGTCGCGCGTGTTGTCCCACTTGCGATAAAAGCCATCCTCGGTGATGCGCAGGTGGAAATCCTCCGGCAAAAACCCCGGATACAGGTCGATCGGCGTCGAGGCATTGTAGCCCGGCACGTCGAACGAATTGTGGTTCATGATATTGTCGAAATACACGCGGATGCCGAAGCGGTGCGCCGTCTCGATCATCACCTGCAAGTCCGCCTCCGTGCCGTAGCGCGTCCGCACCGTGCCGCGCTGATCTTTTCCCCCGAGATCGAAGCGGTCCCACAGATCGTAACCGACCGAAAGCCCGCCCGAGCCTTTCGTCGGCGGCGGAACCCACAGCGAGGTGTAACCCGCCTCCGCGATCTCCGGTATGCGCGCGGTGAGTTCGCGCCAGTCCGTATTGAAATACTGGAGCATCGCCTCGCCCCGCACCGCGGGAACCCCGGCCACGAACTGCCCGAGGACAGCCAGGAGCAGCAACAAGAGGGGGTGGCGGGATTTCATGAACGGCTTGGGGGTAGCGGCACTGCGAAACCAGCACCTTACTCGGCCCGGCAAGCGCAGCGGTCACATTGCCACTACGCTTCACCAGCGCAAGCGGCGCAACAAATGTGCGGTTGTTGAACAGTTGATATCTGGCGAAAATCGCGCGACCCAGCCGGGAAAGGCCGCCTTCCGCTCTGCCCATGTCGAAAAACTCGGTCCCCGCGGCGATGATTCTGCTTCCTTCTCCCGTATGGATGTTCCGCCGCGCGGAACGCCTGGAAATCGTCAGGGCATCGCCGCGGTCGGACGGCGCGGAGGGACATTCGATAAACAATTCGGGTTAGAAGTTTCGAAGCGACCTATCCCCGCTGCGTTTAATGGCTCTTTCATCAGTTTCCGTAGCAGCGGGAACGACATGCTACAGGCGGAGTCCGGGCTCCTCGCGTTTTGTGAACGATTTAATAAAAAATGATGGACACGGTTCTTCAGAATCGGCTCAAACGATGCCTGCACCCACAAACACCCGCATGAAAGCCCCTCTCACTCTCAATGCACTTGCCGCTCTGGCGATTCTAGGTTTCACCGCATCTTACGCAGACGCGGCGCTGATAGCTTCGGACAACGCGAGCGACGGCGCAAACAACTCCGGGTTCAATAACGGAACGAATGG
>JBEBGK010000453.1:0-4027 GCA_040081515.1 Chthoniobacteraceae bacterium | reverse complement strand
CGCTGCACGCAAGGCGGAGCTCGTACAGCTGCGCTACTTCGCCGGACTCACCATCGAGGAAGCCGCCGATGTCCTAGGCATCTCCGCGCCAACCGCGAAGCGCGACTGGACGTATGCCCGCGCCTGGCTTTTTCGCGCGATGACCGCTGCCCGTTGAGAGCGACGCAAGGAGCGCCCTGCGTCACGGCTTTGCGATCCGCCGGATCCCGGCAGGCATTGCGCTTCCAATCGGGATACTCACAAGCGCGTTGACCGTCGTGAGGTTTCGGTGGCACTAAGCCGCACCCCCATGAATCACGAGATACTGGTCATCGGCTGCGGTAGCATCGGCGAGCGGCACCTGCGCTGCTTCCAGCGCACGGGCCGCGCGCGGGTCTCGGTGTGCGATGCGAATGCCGCGTTGCTCGCGCGCGTCTCGGAGCATTACGGCGCGGCCGGCTTTGCGGACATGGACGCGGCGCTCGCGGCGGGGCGATACGATGGCATCGTGATCTGCACGCCGGCGCAGACGCACCTCGGCATCGCGCTCGCGGGGCTGCGGCATGGTGCGGGGCTTTTGATCGAGAAGCCTCTGGATACGGATTTTGAGAAAGTGCCTGCGGTGCGTGAGGAGATTGCGCGCGCGGGGAAGTTCATCGGCATCGCGTATGTGTATCACTTCATGCCGTGGATTTGCGGTGCGCGGAAAGTTTTGTCGGGCGGGGAACTCGGGCATGTGTTGCACGTGAGCGTGGCGACGGGGCAGCATTTCCCGACGTTCCGTCCAGCGTATCGCGAAATCTATTACACGCGGCACGAGACGGGCGGCGGGGCGATTCAGGATGCGCTCACGCATATCGCGAATGCAGTGGAATGGCTCGTCGGGCCGACTACGCGGATCTTCTGCGATGCCGCGCATCAGTCGCTCGAAGGCGTGACGGTCGAGGACACGGTGAACGTCGCCGCGCGCAACGGCGCGGTGCTGGTGAACTATGCGCTCAACCAGTTCCAGGCGCCGAACGAGATGACGATGCAGTTCCACTGCGAAGGCGGCAGCGTGAAGATCGAAGGACACGCGCAGCGCTTCGGCGTCTTCCGCCGCACGACAAATGCGTGGGAGTGGCACACGACCGAGCCGATGGAGCGCGACGACATGTTCGTCGCCCAGGCCCATGCATTTCTCGACGGCTTGCAGGGAAAACCGACAGGCCTTTGCACATTCGAGGAGGCGGTGCGGACGCTGAAGTTCAACCTCGCCGCGCTCGAGTCCGCGCGCAGCGGACAAGCCGTGGAGATTTCATGAGTGGCGAAATGGAAATCCGGCTCGCGATGCTCGGGATGATCGAAGGCAATGGTCATCCCTATTCGTGGTCGGCGATTCTGAACGGCTACGACCCTGCCGAGATGGCCAAGTGCCCGTACGCAGGCATCCCGAAGTATCTCGGTGGGCAGCCGCTTGAATCGGTCCGCATCCCCGGCGCGCGCGTCACTCACATCTGGACCGATGATCCGGCGGACGCGCCGAAGGTCGCAGCGGCTTCGTTGATCGAACACGTCGTCTCGAAACCGGAGGAGGTGATTGGCAAAGTGGACGCGGTCATCATTTCCACCGACGACGGCGACGACCACGTGTGCCGCGTGCGGCCGTTCATCGAAGCGGGGCTGCCGGTCTTTGTGGACAAGCCGATGGCGACGAACGTCGCGGACTTGCGGCAATTTCAAACGTGGAATCGCGACGGTGGGACCATCCTCTCGACAAGCGGCATGCGTTACGCACCGGAGATGCGTTTGAACGAAGCGCAACGCGCACACCTCGGCGACCTGTGCTGGATCACAAGCTTCACGTGCAAAACGTGGGAGCGCTACGGCATCCACGCGCTGGAGGCGGTGGAGCCATTGCTCGGCGTCGGTTTTGAATCCGTGCAGGCACACACGGATGCGGGCGGCGACGTGATGCACATCACGATTCGCGGCGGTGTCCGGCTCACCATCGGCGCGCTGCACGATGCCTACGGCAGCTTCGGCGCGGTGCATCTCTACGGCACCAAAGGCGACCTCGCTTTGAAACTGACGGACACCTACTCCGCATTCCGCGCGCAACTCGTGGCATTCATAGAGATGCTCCGCACGGGCGTGCGTCCCCTGCCATTCGGGGAGACGGTAGAACTCATGGCAGTGATCATCGCGGGCATTCGCAGCCGCGCTCAAGGCGGGCGCAGCGTGGACGTCGGGGAGATCCTCGGCCGCCTCAATGAAATGGAACCCACAGGTCTTCCGCTGTAGCGCCATGACCCGATCGTCCCCGGAGGAGGTCCTGAATTGGAAAGCCCTGGCTGCTTTCCTGTGTCTCTATCTCACCGGTTCCGCCTCTCGCGCCGCCGGTCTCTTCGACGAAACGGCCGCAACGACGTTGTTCGCGTTCGACACTGTCTCGATCCCGTACACACAGAATCTCCGGCTGGAGATGCGCTGGCCCGCACGGCATCCCGCCAACCCCGTTTTACAACGTGGCGGACCCGACACTCCGGATGCGATGGGCGTGCAGTTTTACGGATCGATCCTCCGCGAGGGCGGCAAGTTCCGCATGTGGTATGTAGCCTTCGACGACGATACGAAGAACAAGGTCGCCTCCGCGCGCTGGCGCGCCGCGTACGCCGAGAGCGACGACGGCGTGAAGTGGACGAAGCCGAATCTCGGGCTCGTCGAGTACGGCGGGAACAGGAACAACAATCTCATCCTCACCGATCCCGCGCCGCTGGGATTCGTGAATCTGAAGGTGCTCGCGGACCCGGAGGATCCGGATCCGGAGCGCCGCTACAAGATTTCCACGCACGTCTATTTCCGCCACCACACGCGCCTCGGCACGCTGGCGCCGTTTGCGAGCGCGGATGGGTTGCGATGGAAATTGCTCATCGATGCCGTGCCGAAGAAGGCCGGGTTGCTGGAGAAGGATCTCGTGCTGCCCGCGGTTCATTTCGAGCCGTGTGGCGGTCTCTACAAATGGGACGGGATGTATTTCATCTGCGGGCAGAACGCGATGAACGCCACGCAGCCTTACAACGGGCGGGTCGTGCGGATGTATCGCTCGCCCGACTTTGTGAACTGGTCGCACACGAGCAGCATCGCATTCGTGCGCACGCCGCAGCACACACTGCTCGGCCCGGGACACAGCCGCGAGGGCGAGCAGAACCATGAGGGCATCAGCGTGTGGAATCGGCACAATGTCCTGCTCGGCATCACGGGCCGCTTGCACGGCGCGGCGGAATGGAAGGACGTCACTGTCGATCTCGGGTTCGTTGTCAGTAATGACGGAGTGAGTTTTCGGGAGCCGGCGCACGAGTGGACTTTGCTCAAGCGCGGTGAGGACGGTGCCTGGGATCAGGGCGGGCTCCTGCAGGGGCAGGGCTTTGAAAACATCGGCGAGCAGACCTTCATCTACTACGGCGCGTGGGATCCTCGCGGCACCGGTGGCCCGGTGCAACCGCGCGGCGGCGTGGGCATCGCGATGCTTCCGCGCGATCGCTTCGGCGACCTCGTCGTCGAGACGATTGGCAAAGGCCCGGGCGACTACCAACTGCCCGAGATCACGAGCGAGTTCGTGACTGCTGCCGTGCCGATGAAACCCAAGACCATCGCTCGCTTCTTCCTCAACGCCGACGGCCTCGGTCCCGAAGCTGCGCTCAAGGTCGAACTGCTCGATGACAAGGAACGACCGCTGCCCGGCTGGTCGGGCATGTTCTCGCGCTTCGAGCGTCACCCCGAGGAGCAGCAGCACGGGGGCCACGTCCAGCTGCTCGACCTCCTCGCGGTCCGCCTCGTCCTCGAGCGCCACGCCGTGGGTCACGTGTGCGCCGAGCTCGGCCTGCCCTCCAAGTGGCGCGAGCTGAAGCGCTGCCTGGATGTCCTCGACGGCCTCGAACCGGATGCGGGCGCGGTCAGCACGCCCTTGATAACCCTCCGCCGGACCCTGACTCGAGCTCTCCCGGTCGCCCCGCGGCGCGTGCGTGCAGCCTCCCTGGCCCACCGTATCGCAGCCGGCGTCGCGCTG
>JBEBGK010000452.1:0-4030 GCA_040081515.1 Chthoniobacteraceae bacterium | reverse complement strand
ACCACGCTGCACTTGCGCGCGCCGAGGGCCTGGCGGGGTAACGCCTCCCTGTTCGCCAGCCGCAGGCGACTCCTTGCTGGGCAGGTGCGACTTCGGCCGCCAATTCAGCGCTTCGAAAGTGAACCCAGTCACGTTCACTTTCAATATCTGCTCGGCTTTCCGGTTCATAATTTGCGTAGCCTACCGCCTGCGCAATTTACGACCACCGTTACCCAACGGTGCTACAGATGACGCTTACGTTGGTGCGGCTCGCGCTCTTGGCGGGCGGTGCGGAGCTTCCCGATTTGCCACCGCGCGGAGCGCGGCAAGCAAGCGGACAAGCGGCTTGGCGGCGGCGCACGCTTGCGCAGGTTTCATGGTCGGGCGCAGGGTGCGCCGCCGCACCAACACTTACTCGGCGGGACGCCGACTAACTTAAAAGGAGCGGGCGGGGGCTGGGGTCCGGGCGCGGCAAGCAGGCAGCGCGCTCGCGTGGCGCGATGCCTGCACGGCGGGCGGCTGTTAACACTTGCTCGGCGGGACGCCGCCACACTTCAATGGCAAGGTGGTTAGGGACGCTTCTCAATTCGCGACAAAGCCTTCGCCGCAGCTTCGGCTAGTTCCGTATTGCCAATACGGTCTTGACGCTCTCGGAACTCCGTGAGTGCTGCCGAGGTTTCATCCGTCACATACCGGGACGCCGCAATCACGGCGATGCGCGCGATCATGGGATCGGAATCTTTTAGCAGGCGTCGATATACTTCGGACCGCTGCGCAACATCGCTAGAGACGAGGTGGAAGGTTCGCGCGGCAATAAGGCGATAGACAGGGTTACTAGCTGTGGCGAGTTGCTGCCAGCCTCTAAACTGTCCGTAGTTAAGGACAATGGGATGTTCCAAGAACATCAGCCCGTCGTTCAAAGCTCTGAATACCACCAAGTCGCCCTTGGCCGGTGGCAACGACCCCGCGCGGTTTAAGAACGCCGGAATTTCCGCGCCGCTTCCCATGCAGACTGACGAAGCAATTACAGTTAAGGCGTAGGCAGCCTCGAACTCCTTTCGGTCGCTCACAAAATCCACTTGGTCTCTGGCAAACAGTTCAGCCGCTAACACGTAGTCGTTGATGTGAGCGACAACTTCGGGCGGAACGATTTGCCCATCTGCGACCTCCCGCGAAGACGTGGATTCCAGGGGCACGTCGAATGACGGATTCCATGTCTCGCTCCATAATGCATGAAGCTTCACTATGCCCGTCATTTCAGGCGAACGGCTTTCAAATTCCTTTTCGAGTCGAGCGCGGACGCGCTTAATGGAAGTCTGTGCATCGTCGTTCGGCTTTGGCCGAGCAGTTAAAGGCTCCGCCCTCGGAACTGAAGATACTGGAGTCGCAGACGACACCGACGGCAAGATGCCTTGCTTCGGAGAGGGCCGCTTTTCGGGAACCGGATCAGCCGTGTTTGGACGTCGCTCGCAGCCTAATAGAACGGCTACAATGAAAACAAAGTACAAAGACTTGGTCTTTTTGGTAAAGTTAAGGGCCGCCATAAACAAGCTTTTTACGATTTTCCTGCGAGATTCGAAGCTCCGCCTTTTGCATCTGAGGAACATCAGTCAAGTCACAGCTAATGAATTCAGCGAATACCGACGGCTTCCGATTAATTAGCGGTGTCAGATCGTCAACTTTGCACCGTGTTAAGTGGATAGAGTTTAGTCTAAATCGAAAAAGCATATTAAGATCGACGGGGTTGACTTCGTCTTCTATTTGGACGCTTATACCTTCAGAGTACGGCACAAAATGCTGTCCCCGCACTAGTCGGAGTAGGGAAAGCACAGGATGCACGCCCGGTGAATGCCCTTCATGGATGGCAACCTCTGCAGACGGATAAGCTTGCCGAATGCGCGCTCTCACGTCTGTGAGCGTGCCGATGACTAGAACGATTCCCGCCACCGCAATTGCGGTTAGAGACATAATTCTCTTGCGAACGGTCATGGATTTGGTCTAGGAGGGATGCTCGTAAAGCCTAGGTATGTATTTACATAATATGGGACACCGAGTTCATGTTTCGCCCCAGCAAAGATAACACTTAATGTGCGAGGTAGATTGCTTAGAATGCCTGCCGGATCGATATGGGCCAGAGCAACAGACGTCCGTCCGCTATCGAGGATGAGAAGTTTGTATCTTCTGTCGGCCACCGCCGCGTCTGGCATAGTTGGCACTCCCGATCTGTGAGCATCTTCGGCGAGAGCACGGGCATGTCCACCAGTTGGAAGACCGTCGCTACTTCCGATCGACCCTCCCCCCGATGGTGGTTGTGAGGCCGTGAAAACGACACCATTTCCATCTTCGAGCATAGGAGCATACCCGACGATTGTTTGCGGTAAGTTTTCGCGTTTCGTATCATCATAGTTGGTGGAAAGTCCTCCAAGGGCCATCCACGGCACGGGATCGAAAGGCACTTGACGCAGGGCGAACGTGAATGAACCATTCGCGCTCTGAGCAATGTAATTTGCTTGATCGCCTGCGAGAGGACTGCCTGGCGGAACTGCGTTCAAATCCGTAATATCGCTCGTTGCCGGGCTAAATACCCTATTGAAAGCAAGTCGCCCGTGACAGTAGTTGCTCATAGAATGATTCACGTTTGGGATGCCCAATGTCGGTGTCCATCCATCTCCGAAAAACACCTGATTGCCGTTAACCAAAACTGTGAAGTCGGGGCGGGCTAAAGCAACATTCCTAAGTCCACGAGCAGCAACCCCAGGAGTAGCACCACGATAGAAATCCTCGACTGCTTCCATCTTTGTCGCCTCTTCCCGCATCGCGCATATCCGAAATCTTGTTATCGGATTGTCCGAAGGATAGCCTTTTTTTTGCACGAAAAGCTCGGTATTGTTTTCTAATATGTAGTCACGCACCGCGTGGAAGTATTTTGTGTCTCCAAGCTCCTTGACGGTGGTGAGTTTGAGCCTGTCCTCCATCCAAGTTGTGGTCTTGTCGGCTGTGCCGAAATACATCACCAACTCGCCCTCAATCTGTGCGGTTACTTCCTCGGCTCGAACGTAGAGTTTCTCCGGCAGCTTGTTGGTGTCAGACAGCACAAACGGGAACGTCATCTTGTCGTCTGCAGTCTGTTTGCATTCCTTGGTTCGGTAGAACACCAGCTTGTTGATAATTGGATGTTCAAACCAAATCGCTCCCGACGTCGCGGTACAGGTTGTCGCCAACACCTGCACGTCGTCGTCATCCGTTTCGGCCGGAGGCCTGGTTGGGTCGTCGTCGTCCTTGTCCCACAGCCCATTTGAGAGCTTGTCGTCTACGAACAGGTATTCCGTGCCTTTCTCCTTCGCCTCGTCCGTCGCATCGGATTTCAAGCTCGCGATTTTGAGGCTGCTATCCGCGCCATCAATCTTTCCGTCATTGGTCAAGTCACTGTTTAACTCAAAAGGCAGGAGGGTGAGGGACACCGTCTGTCCCTGAGCGGCCGCGAGCGACTCAATCTCGGAGGTCTTCTTGTCTTTCGAGACGGTAAACTTTCGGATTACTGGAGGGTCCGCGGGAATGCCGAGAGGGACGTCAATTGTGGTCGTCTTGATATAGAGACGCGTGATGTCGTGTGCGGCGGGCTTGTCGTTGTCGGTCTTCAGCCAGAAGACGAGGCGGTTCGCGGTCTTGCCGGCAGCGGATGTGCTGGCGATGAGTGGCCCGGAGGTTGGCGGATAGAGGTTGCGCGTGGCCTCGTCCAGGGATGCGGTTTCGATCTCCAGCCAGGCATCCCGTACTGAATTGTCGAACTCGGTGCTGGTCGTCTGGACCCCTCCGCCGAGGTAACCGTACGGGAGGTCCGAGAAGTGGTATTCGCCCCAGGCCTTAAAGCGGTCATTCCGAACCCAGACTCCAGTCTCAACTTCAGGAATGTCCTCAGTCAGAATATGGTAATTGCCCGACCAACTGCCGTAACGACGAGGGTTGCCATTCTGATCCACAACCTCTGCGGTGGAATCAACCCAATCCGCCTTCCATGCGGCACCTTCGGAGCCGGGAACAGGTCTCGCCA
>JBEBGK010000451.1:0-4036 GCA_040081515.1 Chthoniobacteraceae bacterium | reverse complement strand
CCATAAAACTGCGCAACAACAACAGGCTGTACGGCATGCGCTCCACTACCACGGCATACAGGCCGACGGGGCGGTAGGGCACGTCGCCCACGCCGTCGCGGTCGAGATCGTAGCCTTCGTATTTGTCCCAGTAGTTGGCGTTGAAGTGGTTGAGCACCAGGTGGCCGTTGGTGGAGACGTCGAAGGAGTTGCCGAAAAAATTGTTGCCGCGCACGGTGTCGGCGTCGCAACTGGCCTGGACGCGCAAGGCCCAGCCGTTTTCGCGAAACAGGTTTTGCTCCACGACCGTGCGGCTCACGCCGAGCTTCTCCGCCAGCGAACGCTCGGCGGGCAGCCAGCGTTCCTCGTCGGCGCTCCCTCCGCGGATGAGTTCGGCGAGTTGCTGGCAGACGCCTTCGACGAGCGAAGTGGGACGTTGGAGTGTGGTGATGTTCATCGGGGATGGAGTGGTGGAGTCGTGGAGCGGTGGAGCGTCGTGAGTGGCATTGCTCCATCACTCCATCACTCCATCGCGAAAGAAGTTGGCTTCGAGAAGGTGGAGATCGTGGGTGACTGCGGGATCGGTCGCGTTCCCGGGCGGGTCTTCATGGACGATCAGGGTTTCTGTCCAATCACCGGCGTCGCGCTTGCGTTCCAGGGCTTCGACCAGCTTCAGGAGACGGTTCTCCAGTCGAAAAATCAGGGTGTCCAGTTGCTCGAACTCCGCGGGACTGATTTGGCCATTGCGTGAGTAGGCGATGAATCCCGAGAGCGTTTCGCCAAGCGAGCCCAGGGCGACATTGAGATGCTGGAGATACTCCCGCACCGTTCGGCGACAGTAACCTTCTGCAATGTTACGATGCACAGAATCGCTGGAAGCAATGGACTGCGCCGCAAGTTTCTTCTGCTCAAAAGGCCACCCACGAACCGCACGAAAAGCCTGTCCGTAGAGTTCGATGGCATCCTGCCAGACCAGCAACTGCTGGTATCCGCGGTTCTTGTTTCTACGGTCGGCGTTCATCTTTTCAAATGTCGTCAGTCATCACTCCAATACTCCATCACTCCATCAATACGTGGCGCGTCCACCCGAAAGGTCGAAGACGGCGGCGGTGGTGAAGGAGCAGTCCTCGGAGCAGAGCCACGCGACGAGCGCGGCGGCTTCCTCCTTTTTGCCGAAGCGGCCCATCGGGATTTTCGAGAGCATGTAGTCGATGTGCGCCTGCGTCATCTGCTGGAGGATGTCCGTCGCGATGACTGCGGGCGTGACGGCGTTCACGGTGATGTTTGATGTGGCGAGCTCCTTTCCGAGCGACTTTGTCAGCGCGATGACGCCGGCCTTCGACGCGCTGTAGTGCGCGGCGTTCGGGTTGCCTTCCTTGCCCGCGATGGAGGCGATGTTGACGATGCGCCCATAGCCGGTCTTCAGCAGGTGCGGCACGACAGCGTGGCAGCAGAAAAAGGGGCCGTTGAGATTCACGTCCATCACGCGCCGCCAGTCGTCCGGGTTCAGCTCCCACGTCTTCGCGTTGCCACCGGTGATGCCCGCGTTGTTGACGAGGATGTCGAGCTTGCCGAAAGCCGCGGCAGTCGCCTCGGCGGCAGCTTGCACCGAGGCAAAGTCGGCGAGATTCACGTTCGCGGTGTGAACCGTGCCAGCGCTCGCCAGTTCGCTCGAGGCCGTGGCCAGCGCGGCAGCGTCCACGTCCCACAGCGAGACTTTTGCACCGGAAGCGAGGAGACGTTCCGCGATGGCGCGGCCGATGCCGCGGGCACCTCCGGTGACGATGGCGGCGCGGTTCTGGAGATCGATTTGGTTCATGGAGCAGTTGTTTGGTGGTTGGTTCAGCCGACGCCGTTGACGACATTCTCCAGCGGCTCGCCGCGCACGGCGGCAAGGGCGATGCGGGCCGACGTGGCACGCATTTCGAGTTTCGACTCCACGCTGCAAAACGCGGCATGGCACGTGACGATGAGATTCGGCGCGGCGGCTTCCTCGGCAGTCTTCAATGGCTCGTCCTCCACGACATCGAGGCCGGCTCCGGCAATGCGCCCCGCACGCAGCGCATCGAGGATCGCCGTCTTTTTGATCACCGCCCCGCGCGCGGTGTTCACCACGAACGCGCCCGGCTTCAGCAGCGCCAGTTCGCGCTCCGCAATCATGTGGCGCGTCTCGTCATTCAGCGGGCAATGCAGCGACAGCACATCCGCTTTGGTGAGCAGCTCATCGAGCGTCCGCACGCGGGAAACGCCCACGGCCTTGTCCGCCCCGTTCGGGAGATACGGATCGTAAAAGACGACCTTGAAGCCGAGCGCCTTGGCGCGCAGCGCTGTGGCGGTGCCGATGCGCCCGAGCCCGACGACGCCGAATGTCAGCTCACGCAACCGCCGGAGCTTCGGCTCCACGCGGATAATCCACCCAAGCTGCTTCGCCTCCTGATCCAGCGGGAAAAGCTGACGGCACAATGCCATGGCGAGTGCGATGGCGTGGTCGGCGACTTCCTCCGTGCCGTAATCGGGCACATTGCACACCGCGATGCCCCGTTCGCGCGCAGCCGCGAGATCCACCGAGTCAAAGCCCACGCCATTCCGAATCAGCGCCCTGCAGTTCCGGAGCCGCGCGATGCCCTCCGCACGGATGGGAGTGTTATGCCAGACGATGAGTGCATTTGCGCCGCAAATGTCCTCGGTGAAATCCGCGTCGCTGGAGCAAAGATACCGCCGCACCTCCGCGGTATCGCCAATCACCGCCCGTTCGGCAGCGGATTCCGGGTCTCCGAGCGGCGACTTCGCCCAGTCAATGATTCCAATCAGGGGCTTCTTCTTGTTCATGAGGTTTGCGCTAATCAGGATTGGTCAGAGGTCCTACCACTTTCCCGACAGGATGGTAGGGAAAACTTTCCAACCACGCTCGGCCGCTTGGCGGGCCCGTCGAAAGCGGCATCGAGGCACCTCCCCTTCCCCGCAAGCCCGCACCACCATTCACCAGTTGCGGCGGAATTCACGCGGCTACAAACCGCGCCATCCCGGGCCGCTTCCCTGCTACCTCAGACTTCCTTCATCGACGCCTTCGCATCGCCGAAGGTCTTCGGGCGAACTTCCATCTTGTCCATCATCGACATGAAAAGGCGGCAGCGCTCGCGCTCGGGTTTGTCTTTGTAGTCGATCACGCGGCCGCCTTTGATGCGACTATCGGCGCCGCCGAAGACGATGACGGGGAGTTGTTCGTTGTCGTGCTTCGCCCCGAGCATGATCGTCAATCAGCGGATGAGCATGGTGTTGTCGAGAAGCGCCCTCAGCTCGGCTGTTCCCGTGAGAATCCGCTACCGCAGAACGGTTGCGGCGGAATCGCAACGTGAGGACGGCCGGAGGGAATTACGCATGAGATTCGGGAGCTACTACCCGCAAACGGTATCCCTTGCAGATGTCTTCTCCGACATCATGGAACGCCCTCGAACGCGCCACTGACTCCGAGTTCACCGTTGTTCCGTTCGCCGCGCGTGGATAGCCTTCCGATGGCATGAAGACCCCTCCCCACACGGTCCCACATCATCTATTGCCCGGTTACGGATGAAAATCTGGGATCTCCACTGTCATCTCTCCGGGGTTCCCGGGGATCTCCCCGAGGACCGCATCGGGCGGCTTGTCGAGGTCGCCGCGCGGATGGGCATCGAGCGGCTGTGCGTGTACATGGGCATGCAGTGGTCAAAAGATCCGGAGCCCGCGAAATTCCGCCGGGAGAACGATGAGGTGATGCGCGCCATCGCGAAGTATCGGAGGCAGACCTTTGGCTTTGTATATCTGAATCCGAAGCACGTCGAAGCCTCGCTCGCGGAACTCGAACGCTGTGTCGCCAATGGTCCGATGGTCGGCGTGAAGCTGTGGGTCGCGCACCGTTGCTCAGCGAAGGAACTCGATCCCATCATCCGCCGCGCCGCCGAACTGAAGGCGGTCATCTTCCAGCACACGTGGATGAAAGTGGGAGGCAACGAACCCGGCGAATCCACGCCGCTCGACATGGCGCAGCTCGCCCTGCGATATCCGAACGTGCCGCTCATCT
>JBEBGK010000450.1:0-4036 GCA_040081515.1 Chthoniobacteraceae bacterium | reverse complement strand
AAATAGCGGCGGTGATGGACCGCGGCACGATCATCCGCACGCAGCAGGGTGCGGACCTCGGTTTCATCCTCCATTCGCGGCATCAGTTCCACTGGCACACGGGCTACGTGCCGCCGCAGAGCGTGGCGGCGCCGCACCTCGGCGCGTTCATGGCGAAGGCGCTCGGGCCGCGCGACCCGGCGATGCCGGCCTTCATCAACATCGGCCAGCGCTTCGATCTCGGCGAAGGCGAGGAGCTGAAGGCATTCACGACCGCGGGTTTTCTCGGCAGCGAATTCGGGCCGTTCAATATTCCGTTCCCGCACGAGGCTGCGACAGCGGTGCGTCCGCCCGCGGGCATGACGCCGGTGCGCTTTGAGGACCGGAACAAGTTTTACAAACGACTGCTCGAGGCGAGCCCCGTCGGGAAATATGGCAGCACTTTCCAGCGTGAGAGCTTCGTGCGCGCGATGGACAATGCACACCGGCTGCTCGCGTCGCCCTCGGCGAAGGCGTTCGACCTTTCCCTCGAACCCGCGGAGAACGTGGCGAAATACGTGCCCGCGGGCTTTGACCCGAAGAACATCAATGCCGCCAAGCAGAACCGCGATGGCGATTACGAGGCTGGCACCATTGGGCGCTTCGGACTCGGCTGCCTGCTCGCGCGGCGCCTCGCAGAGGCGGGCGCGCGCTACATCGAGGTGACCACGGAATACATCCCGTTCCTCAATTGGGATACACACGAGAGTGGTCACACACGCCTCGTGAACATGAAGAAGATGATCGACGCGCCCATCGCGCAATTGGTCCTCGATCTCGAGGAGCGCGGACTTTTGAACCGCACGCTCATCGTTCTCGCGAGCGAGTTTTCCCGCGACATGCTCATCGAGGGAAAGGAGAAGAGCCAGCAGCGCGAACAGGCGCGCGTGCCCGACAAAATCGAAGACCTCAAGTTCTACGGCATGCATCGCCATTTCACCGAGGCCGGCTCCGTGCTGATGTGGGGCGGCGGCATGAAGCGCGGCCACGTCCACGGCGTCACCGCCGACGAGCGCCCGTGCAAGGCGGTGAAGGATCCCGTGAGCATCACCGACCTGCACGCGACCATCTACAAGGCGGTGGGCATCTCACCGAAGCTCTCGTATCTCGTCGAGGAGCGCCCTTTTTACGTGACGCAGGACGGCAAGGGCGTGCCGATCGAGAGCCTCTACGCGTAGCGGCCATCTGACGGGCCACTGAGTAGCCTAGAGGGAGGTAACGAGGGCAATCCTGCCCGCGCGCCAGAGACGCCGCTGCACGGACACGTTTTGCAACATCGTCGCAGCCCTGAACGATGTTCCCCACTGAAGGACTAAGAAGCACGCCGTCCCGCAGTTCCCTCCAATGTCATGAAATCCCCACTCTCCCGCAGCCTGTCCGCCATCGCCGCGCTGTGTATCACGAGCCCTGCATTTTCCGCCGCGCCGCCCAAGCAGGAGGAGGCCGAGGATCCGAATGCGCCGGTGAGCTATTACAAAAAGGTGCGGCCAGTTTTGCAGGCGCAGTGCCAGGGGTGTCATCAGCCGGCGAAGGCGAAGGGCGGATATGTGATGACCGATTACGCGAAGATGCTGAAGGGCGGTGAGGAGGCGGACACGGAGGGTGCTGCGATTGTGCCGGGGAAGCCGGATGCGTCGTACCTGATGAAGCAAATCACCCCGGTGAACGGGGAGGCGGAGATGCCGCCGAAGAAGAAGCCGCTGCCGGACGCGGAGATCGCGCTCATCAAGCGATGGATTGCCGAGGGTGCGAAGGACGACACGCCGGAGAATGCAAAGCAGCGCTTCGACGCCGAGCACCCACCGGTGTATTCGCGTCCGCCGGTGATCACGTCGCTCGACTTTTCGCCGGATGGTTCGCTGCTGGCGGTGGCGGGGTTTCACGAGGTGCTGCTGTGGAAGGGCGACGGCAGCGCGATGGTCGCGCGGCTCGTGGGGCTGTCCGAGCGTGTGCAGTCGGTGAGCTTTTCCCCGGACGGGAAGAGGCTCGCGGTGGCGGGCGGGCGTCCGGCGCAAATGGGGGAGATTCAGATCTGGGATGTCGAGAAGCGGAAGCTGCTGCTGAGCGCACCGCAGGGCTTCGACACGGTCTACGGCGTGAGCTGGTCACCGGACGGCAAAATCGTTGCCTTCGGCTGCGCGGACAAGGCGGTGCGCGCGATCGATGCCGAGACCGGCAAACAGGTGGTCCAGCAGGCTTCGCATGACGACTGGGTGCTCGGCACGGTCTTCACGCACAAAGGCGACCGACTCGTGAGCGTGGGCCGCGACATGACGGCGAAACTCACCGAGGTCGCCACGCAGCGTTTCATCGACAACCTCAGCAGCATCACGCCCGGCGCGCTTCGCGGCGGTTTGCAGACCGTGGCGCGGCATCCCAAGCGCGATGAGTTCCTGGTCGGCGGTGCCGACGGGGTGCCGCAGGCCTACCGCATCGAGCGGAAAGTCCAGCGGCGCATCGGAGACAACGCGCTGCTCATCCGGCGCTGGCCGTCGATGGAGGGGCGCATCTACTCGGTGGCGTTCGCGCCGGACGGGCAGTCGTTCGCCGCGTGCAGTTCGCTGGACGGAAAGGGCGAGGTGAATTTTTATAACTACGATTTCAACACGGAGATGCCTGCGGACATCCTCGCCATCGAGGGCAAGGCTGCGCGCGACGACAACGACAAGAAGACGCTGGAGGCGCATTACACGGGCGATGTGAAGCTGCTGCGAGGCACGAGCATCGAGGGCGGCATGTACGCCCTGGCCTACAGGCCGGACGGTTCCCTCGTCGCGGCAGCGGGCGAAGACGGCCGGGTGCGGTTCATCAACCCGAAGGACGGGAAGGTCGTGAAGGAATTCGTGCCTGTGGCGATCGGGGCGACCACGGCCGCAGCGGGCGCGCCGTGAGGATCGATCGGGCCCGGCAGGGCAGGGGAACGCGCAGCGCACCGTCGTCGAATCGGGCGGTCCGCCGGGGCGCGGAAAATTTGCACGCAAGCCAGTTGCAATCGAACGCGATTTCGTCGTATCCAATCCGCGCCGCCCGCAGCCAACCCGGGCGGATGACAGCGCGGAACTCCCTCCTCCGGCTTTTTTGGCGCGTCTGTCCAGACCCGTTGGTCGAATATGTTTCCAGCCACCAGTGAATAATTGCTGCTCGTTCTTCCGCTCTTCCATCGGGAAAAAACTGATTGTCGCCGTGACGGGCGCGATGCTCCTCGGGTTCGTCATCGTGCACCTCATCGGGAACCTGCAGTTCTTCGCGGGTCCCCATGTGATCAATGAGTATGGAACCAAGCTCCGGAGCCTGCCATTCGGAGGGCTCTGGGTTTTCCGCATCGTGATGCTCGGTACGGTGCTCCTGCACATCGCCACGACGATCATGCTCGTGAAGGAGAACCGGGCCGCGAAGGGCCGGGGCTATGAACGCCGCGCGAGCGTGCAGGCGAAGCTGGCGACGCGCCTCATGGCGCTGAGTGGCATCATCCTGCTGAGCTACATCGTTTTTCACCTCCTGCACTTCACCACGCATTCCGTCGATCCCGCCTACGCCGGCTGGAAGGATGGTCCGGACCACGACGTTTACCGGATGATCGTCGCGGGCTTCAGCAACACGGCGATCTCGATTTTCTACATCGTCGCGATGGTCCTGCTGGCGATGCATCTGAGCCACGGCGCGGCGAGTCTTTTCCAGACACTCGGCCTGCGGACGAAGAAAATGGCCTCCTACCTGGGCCTCTGCGCACAGGTCTCGGCATGGCTCATCTGCGCCGGCTACATCAGCATTCCAGTGGCGGTGATGGCGGGCATCTACGACAAGCCCTACATCGACGCGAAGGAAGCCGCCGGGAAGGAGGCCAAATAATATGATCGGCACGATAGACTCCAAGGTTCCCTCGGGACCGCTCGAACAGAAGTGGGAGAAGCACAAGTTCGAGTCGAAGATGATCAATCCCGCGAACAAGCGGAAGTATTCCGTGCTCGTGGTCGGCAGCGGACTCGCCGGTGCGAGCGCCGCGGCGACGCTCGCGGAA
>JBEBGK010000017.1:0-14685 GCA_040081515.1 Chthoniobacteraceae bacterium | reverse complement strand
CCGTGCGCCAGGATCGTGAGGTCGACGCCGTCGTCCAGCGGCACGTCGAAGCGCAGGTCGTAGTCGCGCTCGTCGTATTCGGTGCCGGGCAGCTCGCCGCTGCCGCTCCCGGCGCGCATCGTGCCGAAGTTCTTGTCGGTGACGCCGCCGCGCAGCGCGAAGCTGCCGGGCTTGCCGCCCTCGAACTCGAGGCGGTTGAAGAACGCCTCCTCGGCCGTGGCGTAGCGCACGCCCCACTCGCCGTGCCAGCCATCCGAGGCGTCCGCCGGCGCGGTGCGCGCATGCACCGTGCCGCCGATGGCGTCGCTGCCCCACAGCACCGCGCCGCCCCGCGGACCACGCGGGCCGCTTTGCAGCACGACGAAGCCGGGCAGATCATCGCACTCGCTGCCGAGCCCATAGGTGACCCAAGCGCCCATGCTCGGCCGTCCGAAAAGACCGCTGCCGGCGTTCATGAAAAGTTTCGCGGGCGCGTGGTTGAAGAGGTCCGTCTTGCAGGTGGTGAGGATGCTGATCTCATCCACGATGCCCGCAGTGTGCGGGAGCAGATCGCTCACCCACGCGCCGGATTTGCCGTGCTGGTGAAACGCAAACTTCGAGGCGAGCAGGTTCGTCCGATGACTGCTGTCCATGAAGGCGAACCGCTTGCCCTTCGTGTAGCTCTCCGGGATCGGCTGGCCATTCAGCGCGGTGAGCTGCGGCTTGTGCTCGAAGAGATCGAGCTGCGACGGTCCGCCCGCCATGAAGAGGAAGATGACGTTCTTCGCCTTCGCGGGGAAATGCGTCTTTTTCGGCGCCAGCGGATTACGCATTTTCGGCGACGGCGCGGCGGCGAGTCCACGCTCGGCCATGAGCGAGGCGAGCGCGATGGAACCGACGCCCATCGTGCAGCGGCTGAAGAAATGGCGGCGCGTGACGTCGCGCAGTGCGTGATCAGGATTCATGGCAGTTCGCGGATTCGGATTTTGCGGAAGAGGATCGGCGAGCCTTCGCTTTCCAGGCAGAGGAAGCCTTTCGCGGGATTGCAACCGGTGCCGCCGGAGACTTCCTCCCCATTCACCCACAGGCGGACTTCGCCATTGATGGCGCGGATGTAGTAGTGGTTCCACTCGCCGTGCCCTTTCGCGAGGCGTTTGCGCGGGAAGCTGCGGCTGCCATCGGGCGAGAGCGGCGGGAAGGGTTTCATTTTTACGCCGACCGGAAAGACATCGCCATTCGTGCCGAACCAGTCGGTCTTGCCGCCGCTCGCCTTGATCTTTTCCGTGTAGCCGTGGTCGAGCACCTGGACTTCGATGCCCTGCGGCAGGCCGGGCTTGCCGGCAGCAGTGAGTCTTTCAATCGAGGCCGGCGTGGCCCAGATGAAGACGCTGCTGTTGCCCGCCGGCTTCTGATGGCTCCACTCCACGACCGCCTCGAAGTTTTGATACTCCTTCACCGTGCGCAGGACGCTGACCGGCTTGCCCGTGCAATGCAGCACGCCGTCCTTCCAGCTCCACGTGTCATCGGCGCTATTCACCTTCGTGAAATCCTCCGCGACGAGCGCGCGCCAGCCCGGTTGCGTGTCGTCCATAAATGCGCGGACGGCTTCTTCGGCGCGGAGTGCGAACGCTTGGAAAAGGATGATCGCGAGAGAGCGGACGAGCGTGGTGTTCATGGAAGGGCTATTCCCGGGTAACGGTTTGTTCGAGATTCAGCAGCGAGCAGAGGTGAGGGTGCCGGCATTCTTTTGAAGGTGATGACCTTGTCTGAACTCATGTTGATCGCCGATAGCCGGATTCGCTATTTTTCTAAATCGCGGCGCCGACGTTTCATTTCCAGCAAGTCGCGCAACCGCACCAGATCGGCGCGATCCTGTTCGCGGTAGGTGGTCTTGCTCTTGATAAGCATTTCGAGGCTCACGAAAGGGACGCGCACACCGTCAATTGTGACCGCCTCGGCGGTGGCGATGGCGTCCGCATAGCGCACCTGCCAAGCCTGACGGCTCACATCCACCTCGACCTCGTCGGCGATTTTCACGACGACATTCTCTGCAATGTCCTGTGGCTTGAGCTCGGCTGCGGCGTGATCTTCGAGTGCGGAAAGCGCGTCGATGACCCGCTGGAAATTCTCCAGGGAGTCTTCCACAAGGACGTCCACATCCTCCGTCGTCCGCACATGTCCGTGGAGAATGCACGCATGACCACCGACGATCAGGTAGCGGGCACCGCGCTCGTTCAGCAACGAGCACACGCGCAGGAGCTGGTCGTGCGGTTCCATGCAGCTACCAGAGCCGGGGGTTGGGCTGGGCTTTTTTCCACGCCTCGTAATCGACCCAAGTCTGAGCCTTGAAGACAAAACCCCGCGGGCGTGGAAAAGGGCAGATTCTGTCGGCCTCGCGCATCAAAGCGACCGCGCGACGGTGGCACGACTCCGGATCGGTGGCGCGGCGGCGTGTGCCCACGACTTTGATTCCAAGTTCGATGGCCGAAAACTCGCGGGCATCCCCGGGATGGTCAAGGATCGGGGTGTTCATGGAAGGGCTATTCCCGGGTGACGGTTTCATCGAGATTCAGCAGTGCGCGGGCGGCGTTGAGGGTGTCGAGTTTCTGGAGGACGGCGAGTTCGCCGGGCTTCGGCGCGCGGGAGGTGCAGCGGCGGAAGGCGGTCTCGATGCCGTCCTTCTGGATGATCTTCTCCAGCGCGGTGGCAAACTCGAAGAAGCCGCTGTCATTCATCAGCGTGAGCGCCTGGAGCGGCGTGTTGCTGCGGATGCGGCGCGTGCAACTGCTGAAGCCATCGGGCGCATCGAAAACCGTGAGCGAAGGCGGCGGCGATGCCCGATAGATGAATGTGTAGAGACCGCGACGATACTTGTCCTCGCCTTTGCTCACGGTCCACGCGCGCTTCACCTGCCCGACGCCCATCACGCCGTCGGGAATCGGCGGATACACGGGCGGGCCGCCGAACTTCGGCGAAAGCAGTCCGCTCGCGGTGAGGGCGACGTCGCGCACGACCTCAGCGTCGAGTCGCAGGCGCGTCTGCCGTGCGAGGAGGTAGTTGTTCGGATCTTCTCGCGGAGATCCGGCCGGTTCGCCGAACTCTGGCGGTAGGTGCGCGAAGTGACGATGAGCCGGTGCATCGCCTTCATGCTCCACTTCCGCTCCATGAACTCGATCGCGAGCCAGTCGAGCAGCTCCGGATGCGACGGCGGCGTGCCTTGCAATCCCAAATCATTCTCCGTCTCCACGATGCCGCGTCCGAAATAATGCTGCCACATGCGGTTCACGATCACGCGGGCCGTGAGCGGATTCTGCGGGCTGACGATCCAGCGCGCGAGATCGAGTCGCGTCGGCTGGCCCTGCGGTTTGGGAAAAGCATGCAGCACCGCAGGCGTGCCCGGCGTGACTTCGTCGGCGGGCCGCGTGAAGTCACCCTTGATGAAGACGGTCGTTTTGCGCGGCTTCGGCAGTTCCTTCATCACCATGGTCGTGGTGCCGTTGTTCAGCAACGAATCGAGTTCCGTGTAGCGGTCGTTGAGAATGCGGAACTCATCGCTGGGATTCACGATGACGGTGAAAAGATCGCGCTTGTGCTGCAGCGTGCGTTTCGCCGGATGCACGGCGAGCGCCTTCTTCACGCCGCCGGTCGCCTTCTTCTTGAACTCCTCCGTGAGCCCGGATTCCCACGCCACGATCTCGTCGTTCCGCTGCGCGAGCAGCGTCTCGATCTTGCGAGTGACTTCCTTCAACTCCGCGGTCAGCGCCTTCTCATCCACGCTCGGGTCGAAGACCTTCATCACCGGCTCGTCCTGGTTGTTCAGGAACGCGAACAGCCGGTAGTACTCCTTCTGCTCGATGGGATCGAATTTGTGGTCATGACACTGCGCGCAGCCCACCGAAAGCCCGAGCCACACGGTGCCCGTCGTCGCCACGCGGTCGAACACGCTGTCGATGCGGAACTGTTCCTTGTCGATGCCGCCCTCCTGATTGATCTGCGTGTTGCGATGAAAGCCCGTCGCGATTTTCTGGCTCTCCGTCGCATTCGGCAGGAGGTCGCCGGCGAGCTGCTCGACCGTGAACTGATCGAAAGGCATGTCCGCGTTCAACGCGCCGACGACCCAGTCGCGGAATTTCCAAATCTGCCGCGGCGCATCGATCGAGTAGCCATTGCTGTCCGCGTACCGCGCCTGATCCAGCCACCAGCGGCCCCAGCGCTCACCGCAGTGCGGCGAGGCAAGCAGTCGCTCGACGAGTTCGCCATACGCCGCATCCGCATCCTTCGCCGAGGCATTCACAAAAGCATCCACCTCCGCCGGAGTCGGGGGCAGCCCGGTGAGATCGAGCGACACGCGGCGGATCAGCGTCGTCGCATCCGCAAGCGGCGAAGGCGCGAGACCGTCGCGCAGAAGACGCTCGAGGATGAAAGGATCGATCGGATTCGTAGCCGCGCTTGTGAAAGCGCGGGCACTTTCCGCCGGAAGATCAGCCCGCGCTCTCACGAGCGCGGCGACATCCGGGATCTCCCTTTTCCTCGGCGGCTCGAACGCCCAATGCCGCTCATACGTCGCCCCCTGCTCGATCCAGCGCCGCAGCGTCTCCTTCTGCGCCGCCGTCAGGTGCTTCTTCGACTTCAGCGGCGGCATCACGTCATCCTCATCCTGCGTGGTGATGCGCTTCATCACTTCGCTCGCATCCGGCTTGCCGGGGACGATCGCCGAATAACCCCCGAGATCCGCAACCGCGCTCTCCCGGACATCCAGTCGCAGATCCGCCTTGCGCCCCGCCTTGTCGAAGCCGTGACACGCGAAGCAATTCTCCGAAAGAATCGGCCGCACATCGCGGCTGAACTCCACCTTCGCAGGCGAGGATGCTGCCGCCGCGTGGAGCACAGCGAGCGGAGCCAGCACGAGGGCGCCGGAGAGAAGCTTTACGGACATCATGGTTCGGTTAATTCAACTTCTTGAGTACTTCCAGCGCCTTTGACTCGAAGATCTTCTGCCACTCGGGAGCCACGAGGCAGTCGCAGTCCTCCTGCGCGTAGCCGGTGTTGCCGCGCTGTTCCATCGTCGGCAGGTAGTAGATGTAGCCATTGCAATAGCCGGCGACGAAAGTGAAAGGCGATGGCGCGGCGCGCTTGATGTTCAGCCCGATTTCCACGGTCAGCTCGCCCGGGAAAGTCACCAGTCGGAAATCCCCGATGCGGACGCCGGCGAGTTCGACATCGAGCGTGGATTTTCCAGCGGCCTGATTCTGAGCGAGATGCTTCCTGAGCAGCGCGAGATTCACATTCAGCCGCGTGAGCCGCTCCATGGCCTCGATGTTCTCCAGATACGCACCGACACTCCTGCGGTTCGCGTCGTCGAGCTTCAGGAGGTCCTCCCGGCCGAGCGCTTTGTCATGGAGGTAGCCTTGCGAGTAGAACGACGGGAACTCGGGTGACACCCTCTGCTGCACGAAGAGCGGGAGGAACGTCTTGAAGTTGATGTCGGTCGGCTTGAGCGACTGCACCAGCCTCGCCTGCTCCGCCTGGATCGCGGCGATGCGGCGCTCCAGGTCGGCGCCGCGCGGCAGGGCGATGACTTCATTGAATATCCTCAGTTCGCCGCCCGGCTTCGTCGCGATCTGCTTCCAGGCCTGCACCACGGTGACCCCGAGCATGTTTCCCAAAGGCTCGGCCGCCGGCGGGTGCTGCACCGTCTTGTAGCGCACGGGATTGATGTCACCGCCGCAGCCCTGCACGAAGAACGCGAGCGCCCCGCCACCGAGGCTTTCCTCGATCACCCTCGAGGCAAAGCCGGGAAAATCCGCCGAGTTGCCGGCGGACGGAGGGTTCATGATCGGATGGCACGCGAAATTATACAGCACCGCGAGCGGCCCGCCGTCCTCGCGGTCGAGGCGCAGCAGACCGATCTGTGGATCGATCGGACCCACAGCGGCGACGTCCTCGTCGGGCGGTAGCGAATAGGCGCGGCGCATGTCCACTTCGCTCCCGTCTTTCATCTTCAGCCGACGGTTTTCGCTGATCCGCGTCTCCTGCCCGGTCCCCGCGCCGGTCTTCACCGGGACCATCGCCTGCCATGCCTCCCTCACCGCCCGCAGCACGAGCTGCCCGGTGTCCGCGCGCACCACGCCGTGACAGTGGCTCGCGTTGATCACCACGCTTGCCGGTGCAATGCCCAGCTCCTTCTGCAACTGCTCGCGCACTTTGGCGAGGAAGTCGCTTTTGATGCGCCCGATCTCCCCGATGGCCACGGCGTCGATCGTGATCAGAACGACGGTCGTTGCGTCGCCCTTCACCACGAGCGCCTTCGCATAAAGAGGATCATTCACCGGACCGGCCGCGCGATCCGTGATGTCCACGCGCGCGACACCTGCGCGGAGTTCCGCCGCCCGGATGCCGGTGGCCGGCAGCAACAGCAGGAAAACAGCGCAAACGAAGGATCGGTGGGAAATCATCGCGTGTAGATAACCCTGATTCCTTGCCGCTGTTGAGACCAATTCCAGGCGCGCTTCACCTCGGGTCGCGGCCATGGATACCATCCTTCTCCTCCACCGGGAGCGTTGGCTTCGAAGATTGCGGCCTGTCCTCGGCAAACCATTGGTTGTTCTCGAACCGAAATGTCCCGGGGTCCGTGCCGGCGCCCGTGTTGATCTCGGTCCGCACCTGCGAGCGGCGGAACACGATCCGGTTGCCTTTCACGAGAACATTGCGGCATGGCGTGAAGCCCGGGAGGGTCGTCTCCTGCAGGATCCGGAAGATCCATTTCTCCGGAAACAGGATCGTGTTTCCGGTGAATTCCGCGCCGTCCACACCCACAAACGCCGCCGCGCACAGGCCGCCTTCGATGACGTTGTCGCGGACGACAATCCGGCTGGCCTCGTGCTTCGCTCCCCGGGGACGAAAATAGGCCAGCCCCGTCGACCCGCCGACATTGATCGGCCGGCCACCCGCGTTCGTGAACCGGCATTTCTCCACCGTGACCTCCGACGTCCCGCCCTTGAGCTGGATGCCCGCGCTCGCCGTGAATCCCTCCTTGCCGACAAGGCGACACCCGGAAATCAGCGACTGGTGACAGCCGACGAGATCGATCCCCTGCCCGCCCCATCCCGTGATCGTGCAGTCGCGAATCGTCAGCCCGCGAAGACCGGAGCCCTTGATCCCATCATGATTGCCGTCCGGGCCGATGTCGGCGATCTCCACGCGCTCGTGGGTGACACCCTCGACGTCGCGCCCGGGTTCGCCGCCGTCATCGATGTTGATCCCGTTCCCACGCTGCCCGCTCACGCGGATATCCCGGAGCATCAAACGCCCGCATCGCGAAAAATGCCACGCCTCGCTCCCGCCTTTGAAATGCGGAGGCGTCTGGCGATCCAACGCCTCGACCGTCAGTCGCTCGATTCCCTCCACAGAATTGCCGCCCGGATACTCGCCCGGCGCGATCTTCAGAATCATCCCGGGCTTGAGCGATCGCAGCGCGGTCCTCAGTTCCGCGGCATCGCGGGCGGTCACCACCTGCGCGGAAGATCCCTCGGTGAAAAATTGAAACGCAGCGATGAAGACCGTAGTGAGTGGAAAAATGGATTTCATGTACAAGTGGCGCGACGGGGATTGGCACCGGGAGCCAGCGCCAACAGAACCATATCCCGGAACCCGCGGGACGGAACCCCGAACATCCGGGCCATGGTGTCCGGCATTCCGTAACGCAGGGTTTGCATGAGCCCCGCGGTAGTGCAGCATCCTCGAAACCCATTCCTCCCGTATGAGCAACGACACCGATTCGAACAAGGACGCCACCCCTCCGGATAGCGAAGGAGGGAAGAGCGGAAGCCAGGATCACGCGGCGCGCGAGGCGGCGGAAAAGGCCCTCCACCAGGCAAAGGAGGGCGTCACCGCCGGGGTGACCACATTCAAGAAGCTCGATGGCCACACGCAGATCTACCTCGCGGGGCTCGCCGTCGCATTCCTCTTCTCGGTGATCTTCGATGTCATGTCCGTGAGCGTGAAAGTCGAAGGCCTCCACTCGGATCTGTTCAAGACATCGGAACTGTTCAAAGGCACGGTGCCACGCCACTCGATCACCGCGTTCGACTGCGGAGCGAATGGAAAGCTGGCCGTGCTCGCGGCGCTCGGCGGCATCGGGCTGTGGATCTGGAACCGCATGGCCGCGAAGAAGGAGGCGTGGGTGCCGCTCGCGCTCGCCGGCTGCGCAGGCCTCAGCGCGCTCATGTTTCTGCTCCTCATGCTGCGCAGCGGCAGCGGCTCCGCGGGGGGACTCGGGATGAAACTGGACGTCGATATGACGCTCCTCGGTTTCTGGATTCCCTTCGCAGGTGCGATCGCAGCAACGGTCGTATCCGTGAAAAGAATCATGAACCCGGCTTAGCGCCCGGAAGAGCGCCGCCCACAGGGCGACTCCCCGGTCACCTCACCGAGAACTGATGGACGGTCGTGGTCCGGTAGGTCTGGCCGGGGCGCAGGATCGTGGACGGGAAATCCGGGCGGTTCGGCGAGTCGGGGTAGTGCTGAGTCTCGAGGCAGAAGCCGAAGTTTTTCCCGTATGCCTTGCCGCCTTTCCCAGTGACACTGCCGTTCAAATGGTTGCCCGTGTAGAACTGCACACCGGGCTCGGTGGTCGAGATCTTCATCACCCGGCCGCTCCCGGGCTCATACACCTCGGCTGCGAGCGTGAGCGCGGCGGGTTCGGGCTTGTCGATCACGAAGTTGTGATCGTAGCCGCCGGCTCCCGCCGTCAATTGGGCGAAATCCTTCCCGATGGCCTTCGCCTTTGTGAAATCCATCGGCCCGCCGGCCACCGGTTTCAATTCACCAGTGGGGATGCTCCCTTCATCGACGGGCGTGAACCTGCCCGCATGCACCTTCAACTCGTGCCCGAGAATGTCCCCGTTCCCGGCACCGGCGAGATTCCAATATGCGTGGTTCGTCAGGTTCACGACCGTCGGCTTGTCGGTCACCGCCTCGTAATCGATGCGGAGTTCATCCTTCTCCGTGAGCGCGTAGGTCACCGTGGTTTTCAAAGTGCCCGGGTAGCCCTCCTCGCCATCGGCGCTCGTGTAGGAAAAGCGGACGGCATTCGCGGCTGCGATCGGTTCCGCCTTCCAGTTCCGCTGGTCAAAGCCCTTGATCCCGCCGTGCAGATGATTCGGCCCATTGTTCGTCGCGACCGTGAACTCCTTCCCGTCGATCGTGAACTTCCCCTTCGCGATGCGATTCGCGTAGCGCCCGGTCGTCGAGCCGAAATACGGGTGGCGCTTCAGGTAGGGCTCCAGCGTGTCGAAACCCAGCGTCACATCGGCCAGCGCGCCCTTGCGATCCGGAACTTCCATCGAAACGAGGCACGCACCCCACGTAGTGACCCTCGCCTTGAGGCCGTGCGCGTTCGTAAGCGTGAAAATATCGACCTGCTCCCCATCGGCCGTCCTGCCGAAGGGCTTGCGCCAGACGGTGCTACTTTTTGTCGTTGCGACTTTCTCCGCGGAGCAAATCGAAATGCCGAGTATGAAGATGAAAACGGGAAGGAGGGTTGGTTTCATGGGAGATGGGGTTTCGGGAAGTTTGCAGAGGGCCGCCGCGGATGGGAGGCAAATCCAGCACCGGACGTCAGCCGGATTTCGTGGCAGCGGCGGCCTCGTCGGCGAGTGCGCGCGCGGCCCGGTGCCGGACGGCGTATCGTTTCACGAGTTCATCCGCGATCACCCCGGCGAGGATGACAGTGCCGATGATTGCGAACTCCAGGTGCGTGGGAATCCCGAGGATGTTGATGGAATTGTAGAGCACGCGCATCACGGCGGTGCCGATGATCACGCCGAGGATCGTCCCCTCACCCCCGCGGAGGCTGCATCCGCCGAGCACCGCGGCGGCGATGGCGTAAAGCTCATAGAATTCGCCGAGGCCGGATGGCTGGATGGAATTGAGGTTCAGCGAGAACAAAATTCCGCCGACCCCGCCGAGCAGCGAGCAGACGACGTAGGCGAGGATTTTCATCCGGTCGGTGTTGATCCCGCTGTAGCGGGCCGCGGTTTCATTGCGCCCGAGCGCGAGCAGATAGCGGCCCCAGATCGTGCGGTTCAGAAAGACCGCCGCGACCACCGCGATGCCCGTGAGGAAGAACACGGACACCGGCAGGGCGAACCCGCCGGCAAGGGGCAGTTTTCCGATCGCGATGCTGCGCAGCCCGTCATGCGCGCTGCCAAAGCCCTGGGTTTGATCGTCCGTGATGAATCGCGCCAGCCCGCGGTAGATCAGCAGCCCGCACAGCGTCACGACGAATGGCTGAAGGCGCATCTTCGTGATGAGCAGGCCGTGCGCGAGACCGATGAGCAGCGAGACCGCGAGCACCGCGAGCAATGCCGCGGGTTCGCCCCAGCCCACGTGCATCAGCAGCCAGGAAAGCAGCGAACCCGTGAGCCCGACCGTGGAACCGATGGAGAGATCGATCCCGCCCGTGATGATGACAAACGCCGCGCCGATGCTGATGATGCCGAACAGCGAGGTCCAGCCGACGAGATTCTGCAGGTTGTAGGCGCTGGCGAACTTCGGTTCCCGCAACGCCGTGACGACGAAGATGAAGACGAAGAGACCGAAGATGCCGAGCAGCTTTTTCATGATGAGTGTCCCGTCGCGAGTTGCATGACAGACTCCTCGGAAAGCGCATCGCGCTGCAACTCCCCGGTGATCCGGCCCTCGTGCATCACGAGCGCGCGGTCGCTCATGCGGAGCACCTCCTCCATTTCGCTGCTCACGAAAAGAATCGCCACGCCGCGGCCCGCGAGATCCTCCATGAGGCGGTAGATCTCCTGCTTCGCGCCGACGTCGATGCCGCGCGTCGGTTCGTCGAGCAGCAGCACCTGCGGCTCCAGTGCGAGCCATTTCGCGAGCGCGACCTTCTGCTGGTTGCCGCCGGAGAGAAACTGGACGTGCTGCCCGAGGTCCGGCGTCCGCACGTTCAACTGCCGCGTCATCCGTTCCGCGATTTCGTCCTCGCGACGCCGGTTGCGGAATCCGCCGCGCGATTCGCGCCGGAGGCTCGGGAGCGTGGTGTTGGCGCACACGGCCATCTCCAGGATCACGCCCTGCTGTTTGCGATCCTCGGGCACCAGGGCCATGCCCGCGCGGATCGCATCCAGCGGCGATCGCAGGTCGAGCGCCCGGCCCCGCAGCCGGATCTCGCCGCCCGCGGCGCGATCGATCCCGAAGAGAACCCTCAGCAGTTCCGTGCGGCCCGCGCCAACGAGCCCGGCCACGCCGACGATCTCCCCGGGCCTCACCGAGAAATCGAGCGGCGAACGCGGATGCGCGGGCGTCCGGAGTCCGCGCACTTCCAGTAACGCCTCTCCACTCGCGAACGAAGAGCGTGCGTGCCGGCCGAGTTCGCGCCCGACCATCAGCTTTACCATCGCATCGTGGGTGATTTCCTCCTGCCGGAGTTCGCCCGCGTTTCCCCCGTCGCGCAGGACGACGACGCGATCCGCGAGCTCCTTCACCTCGCCCAGCCGGTGCGAAATGTACACGATGCTCACGCCCCGCGAGCGCAAGTCCTTCACCACGCGGTAAAGTTGCACCGTCTCGTGCTGGCTGAGACTGGAGGTCGGTTCGTCCATGATGAGCACGCGGGCTCTCGTGCTCAGCGCCTTGGCGATCTCCACGAGCTGCTGGCGGCCCAGGGAGAGCGTGCTGACGAGCGTGCGCGGCGGACAATCGAGCCCCACCTGGGAGAGAAACGCGGCGGAGTCGTCATACAGCCGGCGCCGATCCAGAAAGCCGAGCCGATGCGGCTCGCGCCCGAGAAACACATTTGCCGCGACGTCGAGGTTGTCGGCCAGATTCAGCTCCTGGTGGATAAGCGCGATGCCGAACTGCTCCGCCGTGCGGACGCTGTCGATGCGCACCGGCCTGCCATCCACGAGAATCTCACCGCCGTCCGGCTCCTGCACGCCGGCGAGAATCTTCATGAGCGTGCTCTTGCCCGCGCCATTCTCGCCGATGACGGCGAGCACTTCGCCGCGATGGAGGGTCAGGCTCACATCGTGCAGTGCCCGCACTCCCGGGAAGCGCTTGGACAGATGGCGGACCTCCAGCAGCGGAGCGGAAGCCGGCGGCGGGATGCTCATTCGCGTCGGATTCCGTGGCGCCCGGGCGGCTACTTGCCGGCGGACTGCATCTTCTTCAGGTCCACCCAGAATTTTTCCACATTCGCCTTCGTCACCTCGACGATGGGAACCTCGAAGAAATCGTTGAGCGGCAGCACCGATTTGTCGCCGTTCGCGAGGCCATTCAGAATCCGCATCGATTCGTAGCCGTAGTAGTACGGCTGCTGACTGATCGTGCCGAAGACATGCCCGTCGATGATGCCCTGCAACACCGCGTCCTGTTCATCGAAGCTCACGATCTGGATCTTCCCGATGCGCCCCGCCTCCTTGGCGGCTTCGAGGCACTGCGGGGCGTTGTAGGCGAAGAGGCCGACCATGCATGCGAGGTCCGGCACCGAGGCCATTGCATCCTGCGCGTTCGCCTTTGCTCGGGCGTAGTCGAAGTTGTCCGTCCGTGTGTCGAGGATGGTGTATTTCGCGCCGGCGAGCAGCGCGGATGGCGGGTCCACTTCCATCCTGCCAACCGCCTGCATCGGGCGGTCGAGCAATTCGTCGATGACGCCCTGCCGCCGCTGCTGGGAGTTGAGCTGTTCGAGGCGGCCGACGAAAATCATCACCTTGCCGCCGCCGGGGAGCGCGCCCTTCACCAGCCTGCCCGCCGCGCGGCCGGCCTTGTAGTTGTCCATGCCCACGAAGCAGAGCCGCTTCGAGTCTGGCGCGTCCGAGTCGTGGGTGATCACCGGGCACTTCGCGCCGGCTTCGTTGATCAAATCGATCTGGTTCCGCGCATCGATGGGGCTGATGGCGATGCCGTCGATCCCGCGTGCCATGAGGCCTTCCATCATCCGCTTCTGATCCACGATGCCCTTCGGCGGCATCAGCACCTCGCACTCGATGCCGAATGCCTTCTCGGCGGCGCGGACGCCCGCGGCGGCGGTGTTCCAGAATGGGTCCACGCCGTTTGTGACATAGGCGAACTTCTTCTTCCCGGTGCCCTGGGAACTGGATGACCCACCGCCCTTCTTCTCGCAGCCGGCGAGCAGAATTGCGGTGAACGCCACCAATGCGGCGAAGGAAGAGCGGAGGGTGAATTTGGTTTTCATGGGAGGTGTTGCTCGAAGACGTTCGCAGGCTGGGGCGCGCGGCGGTTGGTTCAGTGGACGGTCATGCCGCCGTTGATGTGAAGATTCTGCCCGGTGACGAACGACGCGGCGTCGCTGGCAAGGAAGACGACCGCGCCACTCAAATCGTCCGGCACGCCCCACCGGTTCGCGGGAATGAGAGCGCGATATCCGTCCTTCAGGGACTTCGGGTCATTTTCATGCCGCTCGACGGGAATCCAACCCGGGGAGATCATATTCACCGTGATGCCCCAGCGCGCGACCTCGGTGGCAAGGCCGCGGTTGAATCCGTTCTGTCCGCCTTTCGCGGCGATGTAGGCGGTGAAGTTCGGCACGCCCCGCGCGACGACCTCGGAGCCAATGTTGATGATCCGGCCCCAGCGCCGCTTTTTCATGTGCGGAAGGCACGCGCGGCAGAGGAGAAACGGGCTCTTCACGAAGAAATCGAGCATCTGCTGGTAGAATGCCCAGTCGTATTCCTCGATCGGTTTCTGAGGCTGGTCCGGGGTCGCGTTGAGCACCAGGATGTCCACCGGGCCGATCGTCTTTGCGATCTCCGCGTGCATGCGCGCCACCTCCTTGTCATCGGTCACGTCCCCGCGGGCCAGCATCCCCTCGCCGCCGGCGGCCTTGAATTCCTTGAACGCCTTTTCCGCGCGCGCCTTGTTGTTGCGATAGTTCATTGCGACCTTCGCGCCGGCGCGCCCGAGGGCGATCGCCATGGACTTGCCGAGGCCGGTGGTGCTGCCGGTGACCAGCGCGACGTGACCGGCAAGCGGAGCTGTATTCGAGGAGGAAGATGGCATTTTCGGATTCGGGATTCAGCATCGGCACCTCCGGGAGCGCCGCTCCCCTTTTTGATTACGAAAAGTCCCGCGGCTGACGAGAGGAAAAGAATCCGGCTACCGCGCGGGCAGCCCGAGCGAGCGCAGCCAGGCGCGCAATTTCCGCCGCGGCTCGCAATCGCGCAGCACCCATGCATCCGTGTGGTTGCGAAACGGCAAATCCACGAAGGTGAAGGGCGCCTTTGCGCCGGTGCTCTCCAGATAGGCGCGGGTCTCCGCAGTCGTTCCCTCGTGACTGATGAATTGCGGACGCCCGGCCAGCCGTTGCAGCCGCCCGCCCGCGGACGCGCGATCGGCGTCCGCATACGGCCAGGTGGTGCGCACCCCGTCGTAATGGCTGTGGCATACGAACGCCCGCCAGAGCGGCGCGATCGTCGCGTTGCGCAAGCCGATGTAGTTGCAGGCAATCGACCCGCGCGAAAAGCCGCAGAGCACCACGGACTTCTCATCCCCTCCGAAATTCCGGCAGACCTGTCGCACCGCAGCCACACAGTACGCCGCCGTCTCGTCCGCATCGCCCCACCCCGCGCACGCGCCGCCGCGTGCCCCGAACGGGAGCCCTGACCGCGTGGCGACCCTGCTGATCGAGCTCGATCCCCTTGCCCTTCTCGGGGCCGTTCTCGATCAGCAGGG
>JBEBGK010000016.1:0-14745 GCA_040081515.1 Chthoniobacteraceae bacterium | reverse complement strand
CCGTGGCGGCAGTCACTCGATGCTCACGCGCATGGTTCGCTCGGCGAATCGCGGCGGCTGGATTCCCGACTCCGCGATTCCGTCGGTCGGCTTCCGCGTCGTGCAGGGCGAGTTGCCAAAAGGCACACTGCTTCCACCTCCTGCACCGCCCTTGAACAGGCAGAATGTCAGCCAGCGTGACACGGACACTCCTGTCCGCAGCGGCTCCACGGACAGGAGTGTCCGTGTCACGACCGACGCGCCCTTCATGGAAGGACCGCGCCTTTACCGGCAGATTCCGCCCGGGGAAGTCGGCCCGCTTTTCGCCCGACACAATCACAGCCCCGGCCTCATCGAGTGCCCGAACGGCGACCTGCTCACCACTTGGTTTTCGTGCATCAGCGAACCCGGACCCGAGCTGTGCAATGCGGCGAGCCGGGTCCGTTTCGGCGCGAAGGAATGGGACGCGCCCTCGCCCTTTTGGGACGGGCCAGACGTGAACGACCACGCGCCGAAGCTGTGGTGGGATGGCGACAAAACTCTCTTCCACATGGTCTTCGCGCACGGTTTGCAGAACATCTTCCGCATCTCCACCGACAACGGCGCGACGTGGTCAAAGGCGCGGCAGTTCCCGATGGGCGGCGAGTTCGGCAACGCCATGATTCGCACCCGCGACGGCGTGCTCGCCATCGCGCTCGACGGCGCCTCGCTCGTCATCAGTCGCGACAACGGCCAGACGTGGCAACAAACCGGAACGAATCGCGGCAAGACCGACGTGCGCCCCGGTGCCAGCGGTCCGTGCATCGCCGGCATTCACACGCCGCTCGTGCAACTCGCCGATGGTCGCCTCATGGCGCTCGGTCGTTTCGACGACGTGGCCGACCAGCAGCGCTTCGGTTTCAAAATGCCCGTCAGCTACTCCAGCGACCTCGGCGAAACGTGGCGCTACGAGGCCAGCGAGTTCCCGGTCGTGAGCAGCACGCAGCGCCCTGTGCTCCTGCGGCTCAAAGAAGGCCCCATCGTGCTCTGCTCCTTCACCGATCAGGCCCGCGGCCTCAAGAAAGGCCTCGGCGGCAAAGGCCTGACCTTCCGCAGCACCGGCAGCGAGTTCACTGCTGTGGGCCTCTTCGCCACCGTCAGCTACGACGAAGGCAAAACCTGGCCCGACCGCCGTCTCATCGTCGGCCCCGACGAACGCATGACCAACGCCGACGGTTCCCCGGCGAACACCAACGGCTACCTCGCCATCACGCAAACTCGTGATGGCCGCATCCAACTCGTCACTAGCAGCAAGCACTACACCTTCAATCTCGCGTGGCTCAAAGCCCTGCCGGGTGCGCCGAAGAAGTGAAGCACACAATAATTTCCAAGCACCATGAACACACCATCCAGAATCACCCGCCGCCGCGCACTGCAATCCCTCACCGCAACTGCATTCGCCAGTGCGGTCATGAACCCTCTAGCGGTGCTGCACGCGGCTGATGCCGGAAAGGCGACCGCTATCGACATCGGTTCGCACCGCGAATTGTTTGTGGATGATTTCCTCATCGAGCGCATGGCCGGAGCCGAACTGAAACTGCACAAGCCGGAGCCGCACGATGTCGTGCTCGTCTGCGATGCTCCGTGGGAGGGCAACACCTGCGCGTATTTCACCTTCTTCCGCGACGACGACCGCTTCCGCGCCTATTACCGGGGTTTGCACTACCGCGAGGGTTCGAAGCTATCGCAGCCCCAAGTCACCAAGGGTGTCGGCGGCCAGCTCCTCACGAAGGGCGAGTTAGCGCATCCTCAAGTCACCTGCTATGCGGAGAGCAAAGACGGCAATACTTGGACAAAGCCCCAACTCGGTCTCCGCGAGTTCAGCGGCTCGAAGGACAACAACATTGTCTGGGCCACCACGTCCGTCTCGCACAACTTCACACCATTCAAGGACGGCAATCCTGCCTGCGCGTCCGATGCACGCTACAAGGCACTGGCCATCGACACCACGACGCTGAACGGCAAGAAGAAGGACTGTCTGAATGCATTCAAGTCGCCGGACGGAATCCACTGGATGCTACTGCAGGAGGCGGTCATCACTACGGGGAGCTTTGATTCGCAAAACCTCGCCTTTTGGGATTCGGCACGCGGCGAGTATCGGGCCTACTGGCGCAGCGGAGCCCCCACGGGCGAGCGCGGCGTTCGCACCGCAACTTCGAAAGATTTCATCCACTGGGAGAACCAGGCTGACCTCAAGTATGGGGATTCACCGCCAGAGCATGTCTACACCAATGCGGTGATGCCCTATTTCCGCGCGCCGCATTTGTTCATCGGCTTCCCGACGCGCTTTGATCCGAAGACCGAACAAGTCGAGCCGGTCTTCATGACCAGCCGCGATGGCGTGCTCTTCCGCCGCTGGGCCGAGGAACTGATCCCGATCACCGCGCCGAAAGATCGCGACGGCAACCGCAGCAACTACATGACCTGGGGCTTGCTCCAACTGCCCGGCAACGACCGCGAGCTGTCCGTCTATGCCACCGAGGCCAATCTCAGAGTCGCCACCCGTGTGCGCCGCTTCACCTTTCGCATCGACGGCTTTGTGTCCGTTCATGCGGCAGGCAAAGGCGAACTGCTCACGAAGCCCCTGCATTTCGCCGGCAGGACACTGGAACTCAATTGCCGCACCGCCGCCCAAGGCATCATCAGCGTGGAGATTCAGGACACCGACGGCAAACCGCTGCCGGGCTTCGCGCTCGCCGACAGCCAGCCGATGTCCGGCGATGAGATTGTCCACCATGTGAACTGGAAAGGCGGCTCTGACGTGAGTGCGCTTGCGGGCAAACCCGTGCGGCTCCGATTCATGCTCCGTGACGCCGATCTGTATTCGTTCCGCTTCGCAGACAAGGAGGCACAACCTTGAGACTTTCTCCCACACTCATCTCTGCCCTCTCGCTCGCGCCGCTGGCCGCTTTCGCCCAAGTGAAACCCGAGGTCTTGAACGCCACCAAGGCCGCCAAACGCGCCTGGGAATCTGCACCCGCTGAGAAGAAGGCGCTTTGGCAGAAGCACCGCGAGGCGTTGAAGCACATCGACCTCTCCGAAGACACGCAGAGGCAAGTCATCATCGCGCAGGGGTCGCCGAAGCCGGATGAATATCACGGGCATCCGACGACCGCGATGCTGGCGGACAACAAGACGATGTTTTGCGTCTGGAACATCGGCCACGGCGGACACGCGGGACCGATGGCTCGAAGCGATGACGCGGGGCTGACGTGGAAGCGCATCGACGACGCGTTGCCGCCGAACTACGTCAACTTCAAGAACTGCCCGAGCATCTATCGGATCACCGATCCGCAGGGCAAAGAGCGCCTGTGGGTCTTTGCCGCACGCACCTTGACCGACAAGAAGAGCCCCAAGCTCATCGAAGGTCGTCACGAAGGTTTCATGCCGCGCATCGTCAGCGAGGACGACGGCAAGACCTGGCGCGAGCTGCCGCCCATCGGTGGGCGCATTGCCAAAGACGATCCGTTTCGCAACATCATGTCCTTCTCCAGCATCGTGCGGCTGAAGGACGGTTCATCGCTCGGCATGTTTCATCGCGGTGGCGGCATCGGCGAAGGCGGCACGCTCCAAGTTCTGCAATCCATCACGCGCGATGGCGGCTTCACCTGGTCGCCACCCACCGCGGTCTGCGATGGCACGAAGCTCGAAGGCAAGCACCCCTGCGAGCCCTATGTCTTCCGTTCGCCCGATGGCGACGAACTCTGCTGCCTCATGCGCGAGAACCGCCGCAGCGGCACCAGCCTCGTCATGTTCAGTCGCGATGAAGGCAAGACCTGGAGCCAAGCCGTGGACGCGCCCTGGGGCCTCACCGGCGATCGTCATCACGGCATTCGCCTCCCCGATGGCCGCATGGTCATCGTCTTCCGCAACGCCTCGCCGAAGTCGCAGGACAAAGGCGGCTTCATCGCCTGGGTCGGCACTTACGATGACATCAAGCAAGGCAAGCCCGGCCAGTATCGCGTGAGCCTGTTGCGCACTTTCAAAGACGGCTTCTACCCCGGCATCCACCTCCTCCCCAACGGCACCATCGTCGCCACGACGTATGCGAACTACCGCCAGGAAGACATCGGCTGCTCCATCGTCAGCGTGCGCTTCAACATGAGCGAGGTGGATGAGATGGCGAAGATCTCCGAATGAGGCACTCACCCACATGATTTTTCACTCCAGCAGATTCAAGGAGGCCAGCAGATGAACCACAAAGAACAATCTGTTGGCCTCCCTGAATCTGCTGGAGGCCAAACGTAACCGCTCAATCACCATGAACTCTCCCTTTCCCTGCCATCAGCAGAAGCGTTTCGTCTCCCGTCGTGACTTCCTCTGGGAACTCGGCGGTGGTCTCGGTGGTGTCGCGCTCGCGGCCATGATGAATGAAGCGCAGGCCGCGACGAATCCGCTCGCGCCCAAGACCGGGCATCATCCCGCGAAGGCCAAGGCGGTGATCCAAATCTTCTGCCCCGGCGGGCTTTCGCATGTCGATACGTGGGATTACAAACCGGAGTTGGCGAAGCGTCAGGGCAAGCCATTCGATGCGGATGGCAAGCTGCAGTTCTTCGCGTCGAAGCCGGGCAATTGTCAGCAGAGCTGGTGGCCGTTCCGTCAGCACGGCGAGTGCGGACGCTGGATGAGCGACCTCTTCCCCAAGCTCGCGCAACGCGTGGACGACATGGCGTTCATCCATTCGATGCAGAGCAAGTCCGCGCTGCACGGACCGGCGATGTTCATGGCGAACAGCGGCTTCATCCTGCCCGGCTTTCCCAGCATGGGCGCGTGGGTCACGTATGGACTCGGCAGCGTGAGCGATGACCTGCCTGCGTTCGTCGTGCTGCCCGCTCCGCGCGGACTTCCGCCCGGCGGCGTCATCAATTGGGGTGCGGGTTTTCTGCCCGCGATTCATCAGGGCACCACGCTCCAGACCGATGTCGAGAAGCCGCCTATCGCCGATTTGTTCCCGTCGAAAAGCTTCGCCCATCTCCGCGGGCAGACCGAGCAGACGAGCCGCGATTTTCTCCAAACGCTGAACCGCGCCCACGCCGCCGAGCGCACGGGCAACAGTGAACTCGAAGCCCGCATCTCCGCCTACGAACTCGCCGCCCGCCTGCAACTCAGCGCGCCCGAAGCCACCAACCTGCGAGGCGAATCCGACGCCACGAAGAAGCTCTACAATCTCGAACACGAAGACATCGGCACCTTTGGCCGCCAATGCCTGCTCGCCCGCCGGCTCGTCGAGCGCGGTGTGCGTTTCGTGCAGATCTTCTGCGGCGCGGAAAACACGGCCGCGAAAAAGATCCGCCCGAACTGGGACAGCCACGAAGACATCGTGCGCGACCACGGCTACTGGGGCCCCATCCTCGATACCGGTGCCGCCGCGCTGCTCGCCGATCTCAAATCACGCGGCCTGCTCGACAGCACGCTCGTCATCTGCACCAGCGAGTTTGGCCGCCAACCCGCCGCGCAAGGCGCCGGCAAAGGCCGCGATCACAATCCCGGCGCGTTCACCGCATGGCTCGCGGGTGGCGGGATCAAAGGCGGCACCGCATTTGGCGAGACGGACGAACTCGGCTTCAAAGCTGCCGTGGATCCGGCGTATTGCTACGATCTCCACGCGACTGCGCTGCACCTGCTCGGGCTCGATCACGAGAAACTGAGCTTCTACAACAACGGCATCGCCCGCCGCCTCACCGACGTGCACGGGCACGTCATCAAGGAGATCCTCGCATGAGCGGACAGGCTGCAGGCATTCGAACCGACTCGTGCAGACGCAACGAGCGATGCACACAAGCATCTCGCGGGGATCACTGCCTCGGTGCTCCAATTCCCCGCACGGACGGAAACGCGATCGCCGGCCGGTGGATTACGGGGCTGAGCACTCGGCTGAGCAAGGACCGCATGGTACCGGTGGCGAAGAAGGCAGGCGCGATGGTCGCTGCCGCGCTCCGGAGGGAAATGACCCACGCATGAAGGCTCGTCTCGCCGTCCTCGTTTCCGCGCTTCTCGCGGCAGAGCCCGCGTGGTGTGCGGCACCGGGGCCACTGAATGCCTTCATCGAGAATCACTGCATCGACTGTCATGAGGGCGGCTCGGCGAAGGGCGACTTCGACATCACGGCGCTCGCTTTCCAGCTCGATGACGCGGGCAATCGTGCGCGGTGGACCCGGGTGTTTGACCTCGTCGGGAAAGGCGAGATGCCGCCGCCGGAGAAGTCGGAGGCGGGCGCGGATGAGCGGAAGCACTTCGTCGCTCAACTCGGCGCGGAACTGCTGAAGGCCTCGCAGGCGGAGGTCGCGAAAAACGGGCGCGGTCCCGTGCGGCGGCTCACGCGGGTGGAGTTTGAAAACAATCTGCGCGTGCTGCTGAAGCTGCCGCAGCTCGACATCCGGGACAAGGTGCCTGCCGACCGCGACGCGCATGGATTCACGAAAGTGTCGGCGCTGCTCGATGTGTCGCGTGTGCAGCTCGATGCCTATCTCGATGCCGCGGAGACCGCGCTGCGCCTGGCGATGGCGGGCGACAAGCCGCCGACGGCGCCGGTGACGCAGCGCTTCACGGGCACGGATCTTTTTCCATCGCTCGACACCTTCGGCGGGCGCGAGGCGATGTTCTTCGCACGCGACAACCGCATGGTGGCGATCGGCGCGAAAGAACTCGCGGCGATGACGCCCGAGCAGCGGCGCGATCCCACGCTGGAGCTGGCGCTCTTTCGCTCCGCGACGTGGCCCTACTATGGCTATCCGCGTGGTTTCCGGGCAAAGGAGAGCGGCGCGTATCAGGTGAGCTTCCGCGGTCGCGCGGTGCGGCAGGTGCGGGATTTTCGCCTTGCGCCTGCGTATGCGCCGATTGCGATGAGCTTCCGCGCGCGGCAGCCTTCCGGGCCGGACGTTTCCGGCGATGTGCGCGAGACCGGCGGCTGGATGGATTTGCAACCGGAGGCGCGTGATTTTGAAACGACGATCCATCTCAAGGCGGGCGAGACTTTCGAATACAGCCCGCTCGGTCTGCCGGTGCCGTTCATCCGCACGGATGGCGGCTTCTTCTACGACTATCCGCCGATGCCGCCGGAGGGTCATCCCGGCGTGGCGATTCAATGGCTCGAAGTCACCGGTCCGCTGCGCGAGACGGAGTGGCCGCCGCCATCGCATCGCGTGCTGTTCGACGATATCTCGCCGGCGCGCGGCACGGCGGCGGATGCGGAGCGGTTGTTTCGCCGCTTTGCCGCGCAGGCTGCGCTGCGACCGATGAGCGACGAGGCGCATGAGCCATTCCTGAAACACATCCGCGCCAAGGTCGCCGGCGGTGCCACTTTTTCCGAAGCGATGCTCGCGGGCTATCAGGCGCTGCTGTGCTCGTCGCACTGCCTGTATCTCACGGAGCCGCGGAAGGGGGCTGCGGACGGGCAATTCGCCATCGCGAACCGCCTGTCGCATTTCCTTTGGAACTCGCGTCCGGATGACGAACTCGCCCGGCTCGCGCGCGCCGGACGTCTGCACGACGCCTCGGTGCTGCGGGCGCAAACCGAACGTCTCATCGCTGACCCGCGCTTCGAGGAGTTCGTTGCCACGTTTGCCGATGAATGGCTCGACCTGTGCAAGCTGCGCCGCGACATCCCGGACGAGCGCCTTTATCCCGAGTATCGCAAGGACGACTACCTCGTGGATTCGATGGAACGCGAGACGCGGGCCTTCCTCCGCGCGATGGTGCGCGAGAATCTGCCCGCGAGCACGGCCATCGCCGCCGACTTCGCCTTTGTGAACGACCGCCTCGCCGCGCACTACGATCTGCCGCGCGTGACCGGCTCCGCGATGCAGCGCGTCACTTTGCCAAAGGGTAGCCCGTTTGGCGGACTCATCACGCAGGCCGCGCTGATGAAGCACACGGCGAACGGCACCACGACCTCGCCCGTGCTGCGCGGTGTGTGGATCATGGAGAAGCTGATGGGCCAGCCGCCGCCACCCCCGCCGAAAAGCGTGCCCGCCGTGGAGCCGGACATCCGCGGTGCCACCACCATCCGCGAGTTGCTGGCGAAACACACCGAGTCAAAGAACTGCGCGGGCTGCCACGCGAAGTTCGATCCGGTCGGTTTCGCGCTGGAGAACTTCGACGTGATGGGCGCATGGCGGGATCGCTATCGCGGCATGGAGCGCGGAGAAAAGGTCACCGGCTTCGATCCCGCCGGACATCCTTACACCTACTTCGTCGGCCAGCCCGTGGACGCGTCGGGAAAACTGCCGACGGGCGAGACCTTCCGCGACATCCACGAAATGAAGCGACTCCTCGCCGCCAACCCGCGCCAGCTCGCGCGCAACCTTCTCCACCACCTGGTGCTCCACGCCACCGGCACGCCCGTGAGCTTCGCCGACCGCGCGGAAATCGAAGCCATGCTCGATGGGTGCGCGGCCGATGGATATCGCGTGCGCGACCTCATCCACGCGCTGGTGCGAAGCAGCATCTTCCTTGGACAACCTCAAGCCATCACAGAGGAGGGAACCAAGTGAGCAGATCAGGGCGACAGATACCTGGCGATGAAATCCTCAGGCTTGATCGGCTGCGGCTTGTAACCTGCATGGGCGAGCGCCGCGTAGTGAGCGTCGTTGGTGATCACGAAATCGGCGTTCGCGACGATGGCACAATCGACGAACTTGTTGTCGTCGGGATCGGAAGAGACGACGCCGAACTGAAACGAAGGCTGCACGACATCGACCGAGTCCCATGCAGCCGACAACAGGCTGAGCCAGTGCATTACTTTCGCGGCAAATGCCAGCCCGCCCCGTTCTCCAGCGATTTCCTCGTATTCCAAAATGATCGCCGAGGTGACTGCCATGCGCACTTCGCCATTGGCCAGTGCTCGAAACAACCGGGCGATTGGCGAATGCCGGGCGAATGCCGACAGCATCACATTCGTGTCCACGACCACCAACATCAGCCAGCGTATGGATGCTTGCTACGATGTCCGCGAATCGCCTCCTGGATCAGGTCCGGCTCCAGTTTGCCTGCCTGCCGAAGCGTCTCGGCTTCGTCTTGGATTTCCTCCGTCAGTTGCGCGAGTTCCAGCCGCAGCAAAAATTTGTGCACCGCGGCTAGCGCATTCGGCCCCAAGGATGCGACCTTGGACATCACGTCAGGCAACAGAACGGCTGAGTTGTCTTCGCTCATGGGCCGAAGATACGCCTCCGCCCCGTGATTCAAAAGTCAAAATCACCATCGCCATGAACACGACACCCATTTCCACACCCATTCCCCGCCGCCGCTTCCTGCGCGGGCTCGGCGTCACGCTGGCCCTGCCTGCATTGGAATGCCTGTCGCCAGTATTCGCCCGCGCCACCGCGCCAACGCCACCGAGGCGAATGCTGCTCATCTCCAACAATCTCGGCGTGCTGCCGCAGCATTTCTTTCCGAAGGACAAAGGCGCCGGCTACGCGCTCTCGCCGTATTTGAAGGAACTCGCCGCGTTCCGGAAGGACTTCACAATCTTCAGCGGGCTCTCGCATCCTGCGGTGACGGGCGGACACAGCACGGAGAATTGCTTCCTCACCGCCGCGCGCGATCCCACCCGCAGCGGTTTCCGCAACAGCATCTCGCTCGATCTCGGCGTGAACATCGACAAAGCGAACCGCAGCCTCTCGTGGACCCGCGATGGCGTGCTGCTGCTGGCGGAGGACAGCCCGGCGGCTTTGTTCCGGAAAATGTTCATCCAAGGCGATGCGAAAGAGGTCGCACTGCGGCTGAAGCGTCTGCAGGAGCGCGGCAGCGTTCTCGATGTGCTCCGTGACGACGTGCGCGGCTTTCAGCGCGGTCTCGGCGCCGCGGACCGCTCGCGACTCGACCAGTATCTCACGTCCGTGCGCGAACTGGAGGATCGCCTCGCCGTCTCCGGCGAATGGGAGCAAAAGCCCAAACCGCTCACCCAAGCCTCCGAGCCAAAGGACATCGCCGACAAGGCCCGCCTCTTTCCGAAGATCCAGCTCATGCTCGACATGGCGCGCCTCGCGTTCGAGACGGACTCCACGCGCATCATCACGCTCATGGTGGACGGCTTCGCCACGCCCGTGTTCGAGATCGACGCCCGGCAGCGCACGCGCGATGGCTACCACAATCTCAGCCACCACGGCCAGTCGAAGGAGAAGCTCGCCGAACTCGAGAAGGTGGATCTCCAGCAGATGCGCCACCTGCGCGATCTCTTCGCCGCGCTCGCCGCCACGCCAGCCGCCGACGGCGCCCGCCTGCTCGACCAGACGATGGTCCTCTACGGCAGCAACCTCGGCGACGCCAACGTCCACAACTGCACGAACCTCCCGATCCTGCTCGCGGGAGGCGGATTCAAGCACGGCCAGCACCTCGCCTTCCACACCCTGCACAACAAACCGCTGTGCAATCTCTTCGTGTCCATGCTGCAAAAGATGGGCGTCGAATCGGCGTCATTCGGCAGCAGCGGCGGAACCCTCATCGGATTGGAACACATCTGAATCATGAAAACCCTCCTCATCTCACTCCTCCTCGCCGCCTCCGCCCTTGCTGAGGTCAAAACCGAAACCATCGCCGTCCCCATGCGCGATGGCATCAAGCTCGCCGCGGACATTCATCGCGACGACGCGGTGACCAAAGCCCCGGTGGTGCTGATGCGCACGCCGTATGATCGGACGAAGGCGAAGGGCACGGCGGAGAAGTTTGCAAAGGCTGGCTACATTGCGGTGACGCAGGATTGTCGCGGCACGCGCGGGTCGGAGGGGGTGATGGCTCCTTACAACAACGAAGGGCAGGACGGCTACGACACCATCGAGTGGATCACACGGCAGCCGTGGTGCAGCGGGCGCGTGGGCATGATGGGCGGCTCGTATGTCGGCGCGGTGCAGTGGCAGGCGGCGGTGGAACAGCCGCCGGGACTCGCGGCGATCGCGCCGCAGGCGACGTGGAGCAGTTTCTATCGCAACATTTACCTCGGCGGCGCGGTGCGGCTTTCGCTCATCGCGGGCTGGATCGCGGGCAACACCGCGAAGCCTGCGGACGTAAAACCGGCCGACATGAACGTCGCGCTGATGCGCCTGCCGCTCAGTGACGTGGACGAGGCGATCAGGTGGCCGATGCCGTGGCTCGATGCCTTCCTCTCGCATCCGGAGCCGAATGGTTTTTGGACGCGGCTCGATCTCACCTCGCGCCTTCCAGACCTCACGCTGCCGGTGCTGCACGTCGTCGGCTACTACGATTTCTTTTCGCGCGAGTCGGTCGGCAATTTCATGATCATGCAAAAGCAGGCGCGTGACCCGAAGACGCGCCAGCAGCAACGGCTCGTCCTCGGTCCGTGGGATCACGGCAGCGTGGGAAAGACGAAAGTCGCCGAGGTGGAGTTCGGCGCGGATGCCGCGGTGGATACCTTCGCGCTGCAACTCGACTGGTTCGACCGCCATCTCAAACAGGACGCCGCCGCGCTCGCGAAGCCGTTTTCGCCCGTGCGCTATTTCTCGATGGGTGACAATACCTGGCAAGATGCGCAGACCTGGCCGCCGGAGGGCTTCACCGCAACGTCGTTCCATCTGCGCTCCGACGGAAACGCGAACACCCGCAAAGGCAATGGTCGCATCACTCGCGAAGCTCCGACGAAAGCCGAGCCCGCCGACACGTTCCGCGCCGATCCCGCGAATCCGGTGCCCGCGTGTCCCGTCACCGAAGCGCGTCCGATGAAGGCCGCAGTGTGGGGTCCGGTCGATCAAAGCGCGAACGAAGACCGCGACGAGGTGCTCGTTTACACCAGCGACGAACTGAGTGAGCCGCTCACCTTCGCCGGAAACATCGAGGCAAAGCTCCACGTCTCCGCCGACACGCCCGATGCGGATTGGGCCGTGAAGCTCGTGGACGTGCGCCCGGACGGCTTCGCGCATAATCTCGCCACCGGCATCCTGCGCGGACGCTATCGCGATTCGCTGCTCAAGCCGCAACCGCTCAAGCCCGGCGAGGTGTATGAGATCACCGTCGATCTCGGCCCGTGCGCCGCGACCATCGCGAAAGGCCACAAGCTGCGCGTGGACATCTGCGGCTCGCTCTTTCCGCTCTACGACCGCAACCCCAACACCGGCGAAGGCCCCTTCGGCAGCAAGACCGCCATCGCGACCGAGCACGTGCATCACAGCCCCGGCGCTCTCTCACGCATCGTGCTGCCGTGCCGCAGGCCGTGAGCTTGCCGAAGGGGAGTGACTAAAAGTGAGTCCAACTGGAGGAGCAGAGAGGGCGTGGGAAGGTGGCGCGAACGTGTGGAGCGGCGGCGCACAAGGAGCGGCGACATTCCTGTCGCCGTCCTCGCTCCTGCGCCGGAGGCGCACCATTCGAGGAAAGGCGGCGGGCGGTGGAGAGCGAGGGAGTGCCTTTGGCCGCCGAACGGTGTGCCGCCGCGTTGCCCAGGGTGTGTGCGCCTCCGGCGCATCTGCGGACGGCGACAGGAATGTCGCCGCTCCCTGCTGCTGCCCGCCCGCTTGTAGGCCTGAAATCAATCGCGCCCCGGTGCATCGGCCGCATGATTCCGCGCTGGCAAAGCGGCGTGGCGTCCGTATCCTCCGCGCCCTTTATGTACCGCTCCACATTCTGCAACAGCCTCCGAAAGGAACACATTGGCCAGACCGTCACGCTTGCCGGGTGGATCAATTCCCGGCGCGACCACGGCGGCGTCATCTTCATCGACCTGCGCGATCGCGAGGGGCTCACGCAGGTGGTCTTCCGTCCGGAGGAATTTGCGCAGGTCGCCGAGCAGAGCCACGCGCTCCGGGCCGAGGACGTGATTTCGATCACGGGGAAAGTCTCGCCGCGCCTCCCGGGCACGGAGAACGCGAAGCTGGTGACCGGTGACATCGAGGTCGTCGCCTCCGAGTTGCGCGTGCTCAACCAGTCCGACGTGCCGCCTTTCCCGCTCGATGATCCGAGCGTGAACGAGGATCTGCGGATGCAATACCGATACCTCGACCTCCGCACCGCTCCGATGCAGAAAAACCTGCGGCTGCGCCATCGCATCACAAAGGCGACCCGCGATTTCCTCGACGAGCAGGGATTCCTCGAAATCGAAACGCCCGTGCTCTCGAACCCGACTCCCGAGGGCGCGCGCGACTTCCTCGTGCCGTCGCGGCTGAACCCCGGGACGTTCTACGCGCTGCCGCAGGCGCCGCAGCAGTACAAGCAGCTCCTGCAGGTCGCGGGGCTGGAGAAGTATTTCCAAATCGCGCGCTGTTTCCGCGACGAGGATCTGCGCGCCGACCGGCAGCCGGAATTCACGCAGATCGACGTCGAGGCGTCGTTCATCACCGATGTGGAGATCCAGACGCTCATCGAGGGGCTGCTCGCGCGCATTTTCAAGGAGGCGCGCGGCGTGGACATCCCGGTGCCGTTCCCGCGGATGCCGTATTCCGAGGCGATGAACCGCTACGGCAGCGACAAGCCCGACACGCGATTCGCCATCGAACTCGTCGAGCTCACCGACATTTTTACCGCTTCGACGTTCAAGGTGTTCGCGTCCGTCGCGTCGAGCGGCGGCACCATCAAGGCCATCAACGCGAAGGGCGCCGCGGCGCTGCTCAGCAAGGAGCAGCTCAAGAAATGGGAGGAGTGGGTGAAGACGGAGTTCGGCGCGAAAGGGCTCGCCTACATCAAGTGGAGCGCCGGCGGCGAGTGGGAGTCGCCCATCGTGAAATTCTTCAGCGACGCCGAAAAGAAGGCGCTCGCCGGGCGCATGGGCTTCGCCGAGGGCGACGTGCTCTTCTTCGGTGCCGACGCAAAGCTCGAGCCCGTCTGCGAAATCCTCGGCCGCGTCCGTCTCCGTTGCGCGGAACTGCTCGGGCTCATCGCCGCGGCGAAGGACCGGCTCAATTTCCTCTGGGTCGTGGATTTTCCGCTGCTCGCATTTTCACCCGAGGACAACCACTGGGTCGCCGTGCATCACCCGTTCACGCGCCCGAAGGCCGAGGACGTGCCCGCGCTCGAAGCTGGCGACTTCGGCAAGGTCCGCGCAGTCGCGTACGATGTCGTGCTGAACGGCGTCGAACTCGGCGGCGGCAGCATCCGGATCCACGAGCGCGACCTGCAGGCGAAGCTGTTCGAGGTGCTCGGCGTCAACGCGGAGCAGCAGCAGGTGAAATTCGGCCATCTGCTGAAGGCGTTCAGCTTTGGCGCGCCGCCGCACGGCGGCATCGCGCTGGGGCTCGACCGCCTCGTCATGCTCATCACCGGCGCGGGCAGCATCCGCGAAGTGATCGCCTTTCCGAAGAACAACCGCGGCTGCGATCTCATGACCCATTCGCCGGTCGAGGTGGACTTCAAGCAGCTCCGCGAGGTTTACATCCAGAGCACGGCGAAGAAGGACTGAGCACGCAACTCCCGCACCTTTCGTATTGCAGTCCCGTTCCGCCTCAGGCGTTGTAAGCCCCGAATGCGGTTCCACCTCGAACTCCGGGCCTCGCTCCTCACCGTCCTGACGACCGTGGCGTGCGTGGCGATCGCGCAGACGGGGTCGAAAAGCGAGACGGCACCCGCTGCGCAACCGGCGCCGCAGGATCAGGAAATCCGGCCGCCATTCAGCCTCATGTGGCACGAGCCGTCCGAGCGGGTGGAGGCAAAGGTGGAGGCCGCGAAGCTCGTGATCGACGAGCGGCGGAAGGTGAACAACCGCTGGGTGGTGGTGGTCGACGACGACATCGATCCCTCCAACATCAACGATGTGCTGTGGGCCATGTGCACCCGCGTCGATGCGCGCGAGGA
>JBEBGK010000449.1:0-4072 GCA_040081515.1 Chthoniobacteraceae bacterium | reverse complement strand
TTCGCCCACTCGATGCGTTCCAGGTCGCGCTGTTTGCGATCGGTGATGTCGCGGCAGATCGTGGAGAGGAATTCGACTTCGCCATCCGCCCCCTGATGCGCGAGCACCACCTGCAGGACCGGAAGCTCACTCCCGTTTCCCGAGGCAAGCGCGGTCTCGCCGCTCCACGAACCTTCGGAGAGCGCCGTCGGAAAAGCCTCATGCAAGACGACCTGATACGCCCAGGTCGGATGAAGCTCCGCCATCGTTTTCTGGCCCAGAGGTTCGTCGAGTCCCAGCCCGAGCAACTGTCTTCCCGTTCCATTGAGGTAAAGCAGGCGGCCAGCAGGATCCGCCATCGCGACGACATCCGTGGTCGCCTCAAGGATGACCGCGGAACGGGCAAGCATCTCGTCGCGACGAAGCGACGGAAGCGGCGCCGGAAGTATGGCAGCGTCGGGCATGGAGAGGTTGGCCGGTAATCGGATTTCCTCTGTAAAGTAAGCCAGTTGAGTGCCATCCGGAGCCTCGATCTGCGGCCCGTCCGCCCCTGGCGCGAAACGGAGACTTTCGACGGCCCGATCGCTGCCATCGGAGGACGAAACGCGCCTTGTTTCGCGTCCACATCCGTCCATGCTGCCCACCATCGGGCGGGCTGCCGTCCCGCTTCACGACGCATGATCGAAGACAACCTCCGCGATTGGCTGGCGGCAGACCTCCAGGAGATGGGATCGACATTCATGCCGTTCGGAAAATACGGCCCCGAGCATTACCCTCCGTCGGGCGTTCCCCTTTACGATCTCCCCCTCGAATATCTCTGCTGGTTCGCGAGGAAAGGGTGGCCCAAAGGGCGCATCGGCGAACTGCTTCGCATGCTCCATCAGCTCAAGACCGACGGTTGCGACGAGATCTTCGACCCTCTTCGCCGTGCGCGCGGCGGCAGGACTTCGCTGCGGGAACGATAGCGCGCTACGCCCCGGCCGGCTCGGGCAGTTTCCAGATGGGCACATCCTCTTTCATGCGATCGATCAGCGTGCCGCAGAACGAAAGGGCCGGGCCGCGGTGCTTCGCCGCCACGCGGACATACAGTGATGCCTCGCCCGCCGGGACCCGGCCGATGCGATGGATGACCATCACGTCATGAACGGGATGGCGGGCGGCGAGTTCGGCGAAGATGCGCGAGAACTCACGCCGTGCCATCGCCTCGTAGGCCTCGTAGTGGAGCGCCGACAGTTCCACGGCGCCCTCCATCCGGCGGACAATTCCGTGAAACTCGACGAGCGCCCCCGCATCGCGCGCCGGTGTCCGGCAGGGCGGAACCACGATTGGCCCGACCACAAAGGTGACTTCGCAGTTCATCGCTATCCTCCGCTCACGGGTGGAATCACCGCCAGCTCGTGTGCCGTCAGGCCGATGGCGTCGTCCCAGGAACGGTATTCGCAGTCCACGGCGATCCGCGCCCTGCCGGCATCGAAGCCCGGCGCGAGCCGTCCGAACAGCTCGCGCGGCGTGTCCGTCGGGGCGCATTCCACGAGCATCTCGCGCCAGCCGAGTTCGACTGCGGCGTGTGCGAATGCGAGGAGCTTCACCTGGATCATTTTCTGTCGGTATAACGGGCGCGATGGCGGCGCAAGAGCGGTCGCGGTTCAAAATTGCCATCGCCGCGTGCGGGTCAGGCGCTAGAAGGTGCTCCCAACACCGATGCTGAATCTTCCCGACGCCCGAAACCTCATCGCCCGGCACGTACAGTTGCTCGACGCGGAGCGCATCCCCCTGGGCGACGCGCTGGATCGGAGGCTGCGCGAGACGGTCGCGACGACGGAGGATATCCCGGCTTTCGATCGCTCGGCGATGGATGGATACGCGCTGAATGCGACGGATGGATCGGAGCGGTTCCGCGTGATCGCGGAGATCCCGGCGGGAGTCGTTCCAACGTGCCGGATCGGGGACGGGGAATGCGCCCGGGTGTTCACGGGCGGAGCGATTCCCGAGGGGGCGACGCAGGTCGTCGTCCAGGAATTGGCACAAAGGCACGGCGACATGGTTTCATTCTTTCAGCGCGATGCGGCCACCAACATTCGTCGGCGCGGCGAAGACGCCAGGGCGGGTGACACTCTGCTGGAGGGAGGTGTTGTTCTCGGCCCAATCGAACTCGCCCTCCTCGCGCAAATCGGGAAGGTCCGCCCGCTCGTCTCGCCGCGTCCGCGGATTCTCCATGTAGTCACCGGCAGTGAACTTGTGCCGCCCGCGGAGTCTCCGGGCGCCGGGCAGATTCGCGACAGCAATTCCACGCTGATCGCCGCTCTTGTCTCGCAAGCCGGCGGAACCCTCGTCGCTCAACGAAGGGCAGGTGACGATCTCGATACCCTGCTCGCGGCAATCCGGGGAGTCCCGGAAGTGGACTGGCAGATCCTGCTGGTTTCAGGCGGCGCGAGCGTGGGGGATTACGACTTCGGCCGGAGGGCGCTGGACGCGCTTGGCTTCCAGATTCACTTTGATCAGCTCAATCTCCGGCCGGGCAAGCCGCTCATCTTCGCCACGCGCGGAACGCAGATCGCGTTCATCGTGCCAGGCAATCCGCTCTCGCATTTCGTCTGCTGGCACGTGGTGATTCGCACGGCATTGGAGTGCCTTGTCCGGGGTGCAGCCCCTTTCATATGCGTCGCTCTCGAGTTGGGCGGTTCCACACCGCTTCGGGGGCATGCGCGGGAAACGTGGTGGCCCGCGAGGCTTCGATGGGAGGCAGCCGGCCCGATTGCCGAACCGCTCCGGTGGCAGAGTTCCGGGGATCTCACCCGGCTCGCCGGGGTGAACGTCCTGATGCAGATCCCGTCCGACAGCCCGCCCATCGCCCCGGGCGAAAAACTTTCGGCGCTCTTGCTTGGCGCGCCATTCTGAGAACCAAGGCTCGCTTTTCGCGCCGCGCACGCCGAATCCTCGACCCATGCCGAAGAAGACATTCTCCCACCTCGACAAGACCGGCGCGGCCCGCATGGTGGACGTGGGCGCGAAGCCCGTGCAGCGCCGCATCGCGAGGGCGGATGGCTCCGTCCTATGCGCGCCATCGACGATCCGTCTGCTCAAGAAACAGGCGCTGCCAAAGGGCGACGTTCTCGCCGTGGCGAAGATCGCGGGTATCCAGGCCGCAAAGCGGTGCGATGAACTGATCCCGCTCTGTCACACGCTTCCGCTGGATGCGGTGGACATCGCCTTCCGCGTGACCGGCAAGGCGATCCGGATTTCTGCGACGGTGAGCACGTCCGCGAAGACGGGCGTGGAGATGGAGGCGCTGACCGCGGTGAGCGTCGCGGCGCTGACGATTTACGACATGTGCAAGGCGGTGGACAAGGGGATGGTCATCGGTCCGCTCTGCGTCGCATGGAAGATGAAGGCATGAAGTTCGCCCGCATCACGCTCAGCGACCGTGCATCCGCCGGGGTCTATGAAGACCGCAGCGGTCCGGCCATCGAAGACTTTTTCGCCGGACGGCTCGCGGAGCCGATCGAATGGGTGCGCGTGCTGATCCCTGATGAGCGTGAGCAGATCGAATCCGCGCTGCGGAAGATCTGCGACGGGGAGCGGTGTGCGTTGGCGGTCACGACAGGCGGCACGGGGCCGTCACCGCGCGACGTCACGCCCGAGGCGACGCGCAGTGTGCTCGACCGGGAACTTCCGGGCTTCGGCGAGATCCTGCGGGTGCAGTCTTTCCCGAAGGTCCCGACGAGCATTCTCAGCCGCTCCACGGCGGGAACGCGCGGCCAGACACTGATCGTCAACCTCCCGGGAAATCCGAAGGCCATCGGCGAATGTCTTCCGCTCCTGCTGCCCGCGATCATCGAGTGCCTCGATCACCTCGGGCCTCCGCGCCCGGCGCTCCGTAGATTCATCCACCGAGCATCGACATCTCCGCCTTTCGTTGCGCGAGCGTGTCGGACGAGCGGATCTCCGAGTAGCGGTCCCCCCGCGACACCCACACCCGGCGGATGATCTCCGCAAGCCCGGCGTCATCCACACCCGCCCGGAGCGGACCGCGCAGGTCGCAGCCGTCGCTCGCGAACAGGCACGTGAACAGCTTGCCATCGGCCGTCAGGCG
>JBEBGK010000448.1:0-4083 GCA_040081515.1 Chthoniobacteraceae bacterium | reverse complement strand
GGGGCGCTTTGCATCGGCGGAGGCGAGCGGTTTTCCATCCGCTCCGGTCCGCGCGAGGGCTACTTCTTCTTGCGAAGCATCGGGAGCCCGGTGCGCTCGTTCTCCATCACTTCCATGCCGTCGGGGATCGCGTCGATTGCGCCGGCCTTTGCCTCACCGCCGAAGTAGTAAAGCGTCACCTCGCGGCCCCCCTTGAGTTGCTGCAGGCGGGCGTGGAGGTAGTAGGTCTTGCCGGATTTTTTGCTGATGACGGAGAATGCCATTGTGTTTTTAGGGTGGTGTTTTTTTGAAAGCAGCGAGCCCGATATCAGACGATGCCAGCCTTCCGGAGCGTGGCGTAGGTCCCGTTCTTGCTGATCGTCTTGAGCGCACGGGCCGTGAGCTTGACGGTTACGAACTTCTTCAATTCAGGCACCCAGAGACGCTTGGTCTTGAGGTTCGGCAAGAAGAAACGCCGCGTCATCGCGGTGACGTGCTGTCCGATGCCGCCCTTTTTCTTGGCCAGACCGCGGCGGTGAATGGTGTGCCCTTTCAGGCGCTTGGCTCCGGTGATGTCGCAGACTCGGCTCATAAAATAAGATCGCTTCGGGTAAAAAGAGGGGCGGAAGATTGCGGGGGTGCCCCGGATGGTCAAGGGCAATCTTGGGCGCAATTTCCCCTCGCAAGAATCGCCCCCGCACCCGTCGCGGACGAAAACGGGCCGTTCATTCGCCAGGAGCCCGCCGACCGAACCAACCGAGGACTGCCGCGGCGATGACCCCGATGACGCCGCAAGCGATCCAAAGCGCGGCAGGGGAATGCGCGTGGAGCGGCAGGCTCACCTGCGGGCCGAAGACGTTGGCCGTGGTCGCCGCCATCGCGACTGCGCCCATGTAGCGGCCCCGCATCGCCTCCGGCGCGAGCGCCGCAACGTAAGCGGAGCGCATCGGCTGGCTGAGCATCTCGCCGATGGTGAACAATGTCATCGCCGTGAAGATCAGGCCGACTCCGCCCGGCAGCGCATTCATCGCGAAGCCTCCCCCAAGCAGCAGGTAGCCGACGACCATCACGTTGCGGCAGTCGAACCGCTGGGTCCACCGCGTCAGCAACAGCTCGAACGACGCCACCAGCAGGCCGTTCCACGCGAGCACCAGCCCGAAGACCTGCTCGGGGATGAAATGCCAGCCGAGCAAATCCAGCGTGAGGCCGCGCTGTTTCACCTCGAGGGAAAAGGTGGAGCCGAACTGCTGGAAGACAAACGATGTGAGGACCGTGGATGCGCAGAGCGCCCAGAATGCGCGGTCGTGCCGGAACACGGCCCACGCCTGCGCCCATGATGCATCCCGTTTCCCGACCCGGATTCCGTGCGGAAGCATCGTCAGGGCGATGATGCCGAAGGCCGCGGTCGTCAGCGCGTCGCCTGCGAAGAGGATGAAGATGGAATAGCCGATGAGAAAGCCCGCCGCGGCGCTCCCGCAGGCGAAGCCGACATTGATCGCCAGGCGTTGCGCGGAGTAGGCGCGCAGCCGCAACGGCTCCGGGACGAGGTCGGCGAGCAGCGCATTGCTCGCCGGCATGTAGAAACCGCCCGCAAACCCGGCGAGGAACATGAGGGAGACGATCGCGCCGATCCGATGGGCGAAATAGATGGAGAAAATCGCGAGCGCATGCCCGAGCGTGCCGAGCACGATCGTGTTGCGCCTGCCGAAGCGGTCCGAGAAATATCCGCCGAGCAGCGCCGCGCTGAAATGGCCGAGCCCATTTGCGCTCAGCACCGCCGCCACGGCCATCGGCGGATGCCCCCGGCTGGTGAGGACCAGCGTGAGGAAGGGATGCACGAACGTCCCGAACCGGTTGATGAACCAGCCCAGGACGAGCACCCAGTAGGCCCGCGGCAGCGACCGCAACTCGGCGGCAAGGCTGGCGGTGGGCGGAGGCATGGAAGGCCGCAAGCCATGCGGGACGCCCGGTGGATTTGCACTCCAAAAACGATCGCGCCCGGGATTTCCTCGCCAATCGAACGGCCTGCGCCAAAGTGCGGGGATGTCGGACTTTTTCCAGACCGGCGCGATTGCCACGCTGCATCGCCTCGGCCGGCCCAATGTGGAGCAACTGGAGCGCGAACTCGAGGCCTTTGCGCGGGAGACGCCGATCGCGCTCGTGCTCCCTTGCCACGTCCGCGAATTGTCCGCGCCCGCCCTCCGGGGCATCCTCCGTGAGTTGCGCTCCGTGCCCTATCTGGGCCAGATCATCGTGGGCATCGACGGGGCCGAGACCCCGGCGCAATGGAGGCAGGCGAGGGAAATTTTCGCCTCACTGCCCCGGAAACCCGTCCTGCTCTGGAACGACGGCCGGCGCATCTCGCGCCTGCTCCGCAAGCTGGAAAAAAACGAACTCGGCGCCGGACAACGCGGCAAGGGCCGCAACGTCTGGCTGTGCTTCGGATACGTGATTGCCAGCGAGCAGGCGCGCATCGTTGCCGTGCATGATTGTGACATCGTCGGCTACTCGCGCGAACTGCTCGCGCGCCTCTGCTATCCGCTCGCGCATCCGAATCTCGGCTTCGACTTCTGCAAGGGCTACTACGCCCGCGTCTCGGACCGTCTCCATGGCCGCGTGATGCGCCTCCTTTTCACCCCGCTCGTCCGGGCACTGAAGCGGATCATCGGCCCGCACCCGTTTCTCGTTTACCTGGAAACCTTCCGCTACCCGCTCGCCGGCGAGGTCGCCCTGCACATCGATCAGGTCCGCCGCCTGTGCATCCCGAACGATTGGGCGCTCGAGATCGGCCTCCTCGCCGAGGTCTGGCGGAATTGCGCCCCGGAGGCGATGTCTCAGGCCGAACTCTGCGACAACTACGACCACAAGCACCAGGAACTCTCCCCCCGCGATCCCTCCCGGGGCCTGCACAAGATGGTGCGCGATGTGACGGTCGCATTTCTCCGCCGCATGGGTGCGGAGGGCGTGAAAATCGACGCCGGCCTGCTCGACACCCTGCTCGTCGCCTACAAACGGCAGGCCGAGGAATCCCTCCGCTTTTACGCCGCGGACGCGCTGATCAACAGCCTCGAGTATCCCCGCCACGACGAGGAACTCGCCGTGACCACCTTCGTCCGCGCCATCCAGGAAGCGGGACGCAGCTTCCTCGCCGACCCGCTTCATTCCTCGCTCAGCCCGAGCTGGAACCGCGTGCAATCCGCGCTGCCCGGTTTCTTTTCCGAGTTGCAGGAGGCGGTCGCGGCGGACAACCGGTGAGGGCGCGGAGGCCCGACCCGGTTGACGACGGTCGCTGCCGTTTCTCCGGCTCCCGAGCATGCGGCTTGCTCGGTCGAGGTCGATCCATACGCCAGAAAATGCACGCCGAGACCTTTAAGGAACTTTTGCACGGGCAGCCGTTTCAGCCCTTCATGATTCACACGACCGGCGGCGAGACCTATTCAGTCGATCGCCCCGATTTCGTCTGGCTCACCCGCGGCGGGCGCACACTTTACATCAGTCTGCCCGGCGGGGAAGGGGAGCGCGTCCGCATCTTGAACACCTCATTGATCGACTGGCTGGAGACGAAGGAAGCGAAACAGCCCGTTTGAAAGGCGGCGCGAGGGCAGCCGGATTCCCTCCGAGCCCGGCAAGGACCATGGCAGACGGATGCCGGGTGCCGGAAACCGGTCGCGGATTCTTGCTTGCCAGCCTCGCGCGAATTCGCCACGTTCGCCCCGTCGCAAGACAGGCGGCCAGCTTTTTGGTTCGCGCCAAGGCAACCCCGAACAGGGATGGCTTTGGCGCTTTTGCCAGAAGCGCCAGTCCACACGCATCCCAGTAAGGGGCGCAGTCAGTCTGCGGATAAAAACCAGTAATCCATGAACAACAAATTGTTTGTCGGCAACCTCGCCTGGGCGACCACCGAGGGAGCCATTGAAGAAGCGTGCGCCGCCTATGGCACCGTCACCTCGTGCAGCCTGATGCTCGACCGGACCACCGGTCGTTCCCGCGGGTTTGCCTTCGTCGAAATGTCCTCGGAAGAGGAAGCCAACAAGGCCATCGAAGGCCTGAACGGCAAAGAGGTGGACGGTCGCAAATGGCAGGTGAACATCGCCCGTCCGAAAG
>JBEBGK010000447.1:0-4091 GCA_040081515.1 Chthoniobacteraceae bacterium | reverse complement strand
GGCGCCCACGGTGCCGTAGCCGATGCCGCCGTCGGTCTCGGATTTTGCCATCCCGCCCGCCTGCTGCCCGACGACGTATGCGCGGGCCTTCACGAGGAGTCCGGTGTCCTTCGGCTCATTCGCAGCCGCGAGCGCGAGGAGGCAGACGGAGGTGTTGTAGTTCGCGAGGCCAGCGTCCTTGTTGTAGATGCCGCCGTCCGGCTGGGCGAAGCCGCGCAGATATGCGTAGCCGTTCGACATGAAGTCGGCGCCCGCGAAGCGGCCGGCCGGCTCGCGTTGCAGGGCGACGAGCGGCAGCGCGGTGAGCGCCGGGTGCAGCGTGTCCTTTCCGAAACTGCCGTCCGCATTCTGCTGCTTGCGCAGCCACTCGAGCCCGCGGTTCATCGAGTCGCGCACCTCGTTGCGGAAGGAAAGGTTCTTCGGATCCCGCGGCAGCGGTTCGTCGGCGGCGGGGCTCGGGCCATTGGCACCCAGCGAGAGCGCGATGGCGAAAAGGAAATGGCGGCGGTTCATTTGGCGGGGTTTTCGGCGGGTTGGAGTTTGATGGAGAATTCCACCGGCGTGCCCACGGGCGGCACGGCATCGGTCTTGACGAACCACACGTGGTCGTCGGTCGAGCCGGTGCGCGGGTTGTTGATGAGCGCGCTGGGAAAGGTGACCATGGCCACGAATGCGCCCTCGACCTGCGCGATGAACCGGCCCTCGTAGATGAAGCTCCCGGTGTAGAGCCACGGGCCGTCCCCGGCGGCCACTGTTTTCGACGGCTTCCTCGGCGTAAAAACCTTTCGCTCGACCCAGCGTTCCGCGGGCGCAGCCTGCTCCCTGCCCGCATTGTCCTTCCATTTCACCGTGAGAAAAACCCGGTCCCCCGTGAGCTTCGGCGCCCTGGCGAGAAACTCCGCATCGATCCGTTCCGGTGCTTTTCCATCCCGTGCCGCGGCCATGCCTTTCGCGCCGAGCAGCAGCATCGCCATGTGGACATCCTGCGGCTGCGCATCGCTCACGAGCACGCTTTCGTGGACCGCGCCCTGCGGCGAGACCATGAGGTATTCGATGAGCCCGTCGTTCATGTTCACCCGCGCGGGGAAAGTGACCGTGCTCGCGGCCTTGTCGAGCCGGACGGCGCCGATCTCAAAAACCCCGGGCGCGATTTCCTTCGGCGGCTTGAACTCCGGCGGCGTCTGGGCGAGTAGCGGCACTGCTGCAAACAGGAGGATGGCGGCGCGGGAGGGCATGGAGTGACGCCCGCGAACATCGCCCTCTTTCAGGACCAAGGCAATACCGGTTCGGGGCCTATGCCGCGACGGTGAGCGTGTAGCGACCGCCGCGTCGTCGCAGGCGCAATGACGCTGCGAACGTGTCGGAGAGGCGGGAGTTTGTCAGTGTGCGCTCCTTCCGGCCGCCCGCGACGACGCGACCGTCGCGGAGCAGCAGCGCGTGCGTAATGGACGGGACGATCTCCTCCACGTGATGCGTGACGAAGAGCAGGGTGGGGGAGTTTTTCCCTGCGACCTTCCGGGAGGCGAGGCGCTGGAGGAAGGCGAGGAAGTGTTCGCGCGCGACGGGATCAAGACCGGCGCACGGCTCGTCGAGAATAAGCACCGCCGGCTTCGCCATGAGCGCGCGGGCGATGAGGACGCGCTGGCGTTCGCCCTGCGAGAGGACGCCCCAGTTGCGCTCCGCAAGGTGGGCGCATTCGGCGGCGCGCATGATCTTTGCGGCTTCGATGCGATCCTTGCGAAGGACGCGGCCCCAGTAGTCGAGCATGGCGTATTTTCCGCCGATGACGACGAGGCCGGCGGGGTCCCAGTCGGGCACCTTTTGCCGGATGGCGGAACTGACGAGGCCGACGCGCTTGCGGAGTTCGCGCCAGTCAGAATTGCCGTAGTTCTCGCCGAGCAGCTCGATCTCGCCCGCGCTCGGCGTGAGGTAGCCGGTGAGCGCGCTGAGGAGCGAAGTCTTGCCGGAGCCGTTCGCGCCGAGGATGACCCAGTGCTCGCCACGCTGCACGCGCCAGTCGAGCCGGTCGAGGATGAGCGTGCCATCGCGATGGACGACGAGGCCGCGGATGTCGAGGATCGTCATGGCTGTCACACGCTGCGCAGCCACGCGATGCGCTTCGGCCTGCCATGATGGCTGTGGTGGCACGTCAATCCATCCGGATGCACGCGCACTACTTTGCCAAGGCGCTTGGCGCAGGTGTTGAATTCCGGGTGTCGGAGGAAACGGCGCACGTAAAGCGCGCCCTGCCGGTCGTCCATGTCGAGCCAGACGAGGCAATACGCAGGATGAACGAGAGACTGCCGCCAAAAATCCTGATCGTGCGTTAAGAATGTGGGCGATGCGAGGCGATGAAGAAGCGGGATCAAATCCCTGTCGTCGGTGCCGTATCGGGCGAGTTCGCGCCCCACCTTGCGCGTGCGGATTTTCCACGCAGCGAGGATGGCCTGTTGCTCGAGACGGAAGTTTTCGTCGAGGACAAGCACGCGGGGTTAGCGTGCGCGGACGAGTTTCACCGCGCGGGCCGCGTAGGGCGCGCAACGGGCGTCCTGGAACATGATGCCCGCAAGATCCACGGCCTCGGCCACGGCCTCAGGCGTGACGGCGTGCGGCCACGCCGCGCAGAGTTCGTCCACGGTTTCACCACGGCGCAGACCCGCGAGAACCTGCCACACCATCACGCGCGAGCCTTTGAATGTGGGTTTGCCATGGCAGATGCCGGAGTCGGCGACGATGTATTGGCCAAGTTCGATGCGCGTGCGCGGGGCGCCGGTGCCGTTGCGTTTCATGCGCGGAAGTTCGCAGACAGCGGCGGCGCGTGCAAGCCGAGCGTTGGGCACTCGGCGGGACCAGCTAGACGCTGAACAGGAAGACAAGCTCACTCACCGCCGAGAGTCCTGCCGAGGATGCGCTGTTGGATGGCCTCCCATGAAGTGACCTGGCTGGGGTCGCGGCGGTATGCCTGCATGCGGCGGTCGAGTTCGGCTATCTGCTCGCGGGACACGGGCACTTCGGTCGGGTGCGCGGCCAAATCATCCCAAAGCTCGCTGACGAGAAGGAGCTTTTCCGCAGGCGTCATCCGGCTCACGTCGGGAATGGTTTCGAGAATCATGGCGGGAGAATATCGCCTCCCGATTTCGGAACAAGGGCGGAAACACCCGGCTGCTCGCCGCGCTGCACGCGCCAGTCGAGCCGGTCAAGGATGAGCGTGCCGTCGCGATGGACGACGAGGCCGCGGATGTCGAGGACGGGGTGCTTTACGGGAGAAAGCCGGGGATGTGGATAGGCAGAATTAACACTTCTTCTGACGTCGTTCGTAGTCATCCAAAATGCACCCAAGAGTGTCGTGGGTCAGGTCGGTTCTCCGTTCAGCAAACCTTACAGCCGAAAGCCGGCGTCTCTCTGAAAGCTGCGGCTCACATACTTCGGGATCCCAAAAGTATTTATTCCATGCGAGTGCGTTTGAGTAATAGACCTCGTAAAGAGGAGCAATTAGCCGTGTTAGTTCGTGTTCCGTTTCAACCGTCCGAAGGTAAAGCCAGCGTAGCTGGAATTTGTCCGGCTTGCGAACTACACCTCGTGATTCGCGCGATTTTTCTTCTTCTGCAAGACGGCGGAAGTTCTTGAGGCATTTGAGGGCGGCCCCCAACCAATGGTGTGTGTCGCGATCCGGATATTGCTCATATACATCTCGGTCAAATCGGTAGTCGAATGACAGAAAAATTTGTCCGATCGCACGATTGAAATACCAATCAGCGATCGTCAGGCGCGAAAGGCGGGCTAAACGTTCTGATTGATATGCTGATACGGTCCCAAATATTTCGAGGTAAAGTTGGGTGGGTCGGCCATCTCGGAACAGATATGCCGTGTCTGCTGAGTTGTGACGCTTCTTCGCGTTGAACGTGTGTGACGCACATACTCCGTTGGACTCATCGGATGCGCCTCTTCGTGCGGATGGTTTAACATGATCCGCCCAATCCCTTTGGTAGCCGGGGCGTAGCGGTGCATCTAGTAGCCAGAGATTTGCGCCGGAGAAGCAGCACGTTGCTCTGTCACGAACAAAGAAGTTCGCTTTCTGAATAGGGGAGAAT